>JAHZKU010000271.1 GCA_022600255.1 Actinomycetes bacterium
CGCCACCGATTGCCCGGTCTTGCCTAGCGAAGTTGCTGCAAAGAGCAACATGAACTGGGTGGCACGCTGCAACTCCCTCCCGTCCAGCGCTATGGGCGGTCCCGCCGTGGCTGAGATTAACCATTCGGGTGCTCGCATGAGCGTGCTGGTGAAGAGCGTAAGCGGGTCGAAGACTCGTTTCGGCATTGGCCAAGCCTCCATTCGTGTTGGTCCATGCTGACTCTGGGGCGGACCCCAAGGTTGGGAGTGGTCCGTAGCCACGCCAACTGCGGTCTAGTTCTCCTTGTCCGCGGCCGGTTTGGTTGCAGTCTTCTTGGCGGTGGGCGGCTTTTTCGGTGCAGTTTTGGCTGCGGTTGTCCCCTGGGATTTGGCGGACTTTGTGGCGGCCTTCTTAGCCGCAGCAGTAGCGGACGCCCGCTTGCTGGGGCTGGCCTTCTTCGTCGCGGCCTTCTTCGCGGTCGCCTTTTTGGCGGCGGTCCGCTTTCGGGGGGACTTTGCCTTGGCTGAGGGGTTGGCAGCCGCCTGCTCGCCAACGGTCCGCTGGGCGTGTGAGGCTTGCCGGTGTTCGGCCTCCTCAATGGGGCTTCCAGGACCAACCGGAGCCGCAATCACCTCCGCGAAACCGTCGCGCAGGTCTGCTAAGAAAGCATCGGGGTCCGCGATGGCCTTGTCATCTGAGGAAACGCCCACGAAGGCGGTGCCGTCGTAGGTGACCATCGTGATGTTGGCCGCGCCTCCGCCGGTTGCGACCAGCGGCCAAGTCCCGACGATCTGCGCGCCCGAGATGTAGCAGGGAATCGGAGGTCCGGGCACGTTACTGGTCGTGACATCAGTCCCCCGCGCCGAGCGCGCCAAGACCGGCACCGGCACCAACCAACTCGCGTCCATGATGGGGTTTGTCAGCGCAAGTGCCGGTTCGTCCCGCCAGCGGCGCACCTCGTCATGGGCAGCCTGCAAACGCTCGGCTACAGAAACGCCGGTCACGGGCAAAGGGAAGCGAGCTAGCGCCACCTCGTTTGCCGTGCTGCCGTCCTTGCTGGTGTCACGCAGGCTGACCGGGATGATGAAGCGCAGTTCCGGCGCTGATTCGCCAAACCGAGCGTGGTACTTCGCCAGTCCGGTGGAGCAAGAAGCCAGGAAAACGTCGTTGACCGTGAAATCGTGCTTCTTAGCCGCGCCCCGCATCTGCTGGAACGGTACGTCGAAGGTACGAAACGTGTAGGTAGCGGACCGTTTGGACATCACCGGGCTCATCTCACCATCGGGCATTTCAGTGGCTCGCCGGATCGAGCGCAGCGTGTTGAACGCTTCTGACCAAGTCTCCATCGGGCTCCGAAGGGTGCCAACGGCCAACTCCCCGACAATACGTAGGCCCCCGGTCGCCACCCCGACCAGCCTTTCGGCGGTATCGGTCAGATTTGCCGTCGTGATGGCCGTGACCGATGCATTCTCTGCCTCTGGCGCAGGCGGGGCTGCTGGCTCGTCGGGGTTGCCTTCGCGAGTGAACTCCAACAGATTGGTACCCATCTCGACGGTGGCTTTGCCATCTCCGATCGCGTGATGCATTTTGAAGATGATCGCCGCGAAGCCGCCGGGCAGGCCTTCTAACACGGCTGTTTCCCACAGCGGACGGTCGTGGTCGAAGTCCATCAGTGACATCCGGCGCGCCTCGGCGAGAACGTCGTTCCAGTCAGCGCCGTCCGGCAATCGAGTGCGCCGCAAATGCAGGCTGAGATCAAAGTCCGGGTCCAAAGCTAGGCGAGGCATTAGTAGGTCTGCGGCCCCGAAGATTGGTCGCTGGCGCAGCACCGGAACCTTTCGGGTGAGCCGGTCGTACCGTGCCAAAAACCGATCCCAGTCCGGCGCTTGATCGAGCAGGAGGATGCCAACGATGGCCGATCGCAACGTGCGATCCTTAAGCCCGCCGCGCCAAGCGCCAGCGTCGAATCCAGACATCTGTCGGCCCACGCCCCGCAGGTCATTCACGTTCCGGATTGCCTCATCTACCTGTCCCACACCGTTACTCCATTCGGAGGGGTTCGTGACGCCCCATTGTTGTGGGCGGAGCACAAGTGGCGCCGCCGGTCGGCCACGAATCCGACGTGGTCATCAGTGTATGGCGAATCGTTCTGCGAACCTACCGGTTGCTCCCACTGCATCGTGGGGTCCGTTCTGCAAAAATAGGGCGGGTCGGCGCACACCGGATGCTGCTGACGTCGAACAACCTGTTGCCGTTGCGGTCAACTGTGAGGAGATCCGAATGCCAATTGCTACCCCCCAGGTCTATGCGGAAATGCTTGATCGGGCCAAGGCCAACCAATTCGCCTATCCCGCCATTAACGTGACGTCCTCCCAGACCGCAGTGGCAGCCATCCAGGGATTCGCTGAGGCCGGTAGCGACGGGATCATCCAATTCTCGTGGGGCGGAGCGGCCTATGCGTCGGGACAGTCCTTGAAGAACATGGTTGATGGTGCGGAGGCACTGGCGGCCTACGTGCATTCGATTGCGAAGCATTACCCCATCAACATCGCATTGCACACCGACCACTGCCCCAAGGACAAGCTCGACGGTTACATGCGTCCCTTGCTGGAGATCTCCTTAGAGAGGGTGGCACGCGGGGAGCAGCCACTGTTCAACTCGCACATGTGGGACGGGTCGGCTATCCCGCTGGAGGAGAATCTGGACATCGCCGAAGAACTGCTGGACAAGTGCCATCGAGCCAACATCATCATGGAGGTCGAAATCGGCGTTGTCGGCGGCGAAGAGGATGGCGTCGAGGCCAAGCATGACGCCAAGTTGTACTCCACCCCACAAGATGGCCTAGACACTGCGGCAAAGCTGGGGCTCGGCGAACGCGGCCGATACATGGTGGCCGCAACATTCGGTAACGTGCATGGGGTCTACAAGCCCGGCAACGTCAAACTGCAGCCAGCCATCTTGAAGACGATCCAAGACGCAGTAGGCGAGAAGTACGGCAAGGACAAGCCATTCGATCTGGTATTCCACGGCGGTTCAGGATCGGCACTCTCAGAGATTCGTGAGGCACTGGACTACGGTGTCGTCAAGATGAACGTCGACACCGATACTCAGTACGCATTCACGCGCCCAGTCGCCGGTTGGATGATGACCAACTACGACGGCGTTCTGAAGATTGACGGCGAGGTCGGCAATAAGAAGAAGTATGACCCGCGCGCCTGGGGCGCTGCGGCCGAGGCGGGAATGACCGCTC
>JAHZKU010000272.1 GCA_022600255.1 Actinomycetes bacterium
GACATCTTCTGCCCCTGGAAGTAGCAGTTCACTTTGAGCTTTTTCAACTTTCCGTTGCTACTGATGTCCCTAACGATTTTGGTCTTCTTCCCGACGCTCAGTTTCTTGGCCTTTGATCGGGCCGTAACATCCAACTGTGTCCCGCTGGGCGTCGGAGCAGGGACGCCGGCTCCGGACAAGGCCACTGTCTGCGGGCTGTTCCGCGCGTTGTTCGTGAAACGAAGCGCCGCAGATTTTTTGCCCACGGTGGTGGGTCGAAAGGTCACCGTGACCGTACAGGAATCCTGGGGTTGCAGCGACACGCTCGAGCAATCCCCGGCCGCGCTGAAGACAGCTGCATCTGTGCCGGTGACGTTAACGGCACTAATCGCTAGATCGGCACTACCAGAGTTGGTCACCACGACGTCCTTGGCCGCAGTGGCGGTCGCGCGGGCTGCCGATGAGCTGCTCACAGCCTGGTCTCCGAATGACACGGATGCCGGGCTGACCGCAAAACTTGGCAGGGGCGTGTCATACAGCTCAGCGGAGTCCAGCGCTGTGTCATCTCGACCGCCGGTAACCAAGACTTTGCCGCTGTCCAGCACGGACATTCCCAGACCCTGTCGCGCTGCGGCCATGCTGCCAGTGGCGCTGAAGCTTTCGCCGGACGGGGTGTAGATCTCGGCCGTGGCTACAGTGCCGATATCATTCGTGCCGCCCGCTACGAGAACATGCCCGGTGGGTAGCACGCTGGCGCTCTGTGAGGATCTAGGTGCGGCCAGGGAACCGGTGCTTGCGAAGGCTCCTGAGGATGGGACATATCGCTCTGCACTGGCCACAGGAGAGGGTAGGAGGTCGCTGTCGTCCCCTCCGACCACCAAGACCGTACCGTCTTGGAGGACCGAGGCGGTATGGAGCCGACGAGGAGTACTCATCGAACCGGTGGCTGAGAAGGTCCCCGCGCCCGCGTCGTACAGTTCGGCAGTGGCTTGGGGGACGGCTCCCGTTAAGGCTCCACCGACTAGCAGCACGGCACCACTGCTGAGCCGGGACGCTGCGAAGTCTGCCCTCGGCGTGCTCATATTCGCGGTGGCAGAGAAGGTGCTGGTTTCGGGATCAAAGATTTCCGCAGTGTCCAGCGACTCGTTTGAGTTGTTCCTCCCGCCCGCGATCAGGACCCGGCCGTCGGCAAGGAGTGTCGCGGTATGCGACCGGCGAGCTTGCGTCATGGAGCCTGTCGCGGTGAATGTGCCGGTCTGCGGGTCGTAAATGTCAGCCGTGTCGGTCAGGCCAAGTGGGAATGTTTGGTAGCCGCCGGCGACTAGGACCCTGCCATCGGTCAGGACAGTGGCCGTGTGGTCACTGCGTGTCTTACTCATACTCCCCGTCGCCGCGAATGTGCCGCTCTGCGGATCGTAGAGTTCAGCGGTCGCGAAGACCGGTGGGAAGCAGAACCCACTGCAGGCTCCAGTTCCTCCCGTGACCAGAACCTTGCCGTTCGGTAGCGTCGACTGTGTCTGCAGATAGCGGGCTACTCCCATGTTGCCGGTAGCGCTGAAGTCGCCCGGTTCAGCTCGGGCAGGGCCTGCGGCAGCCAGGATCGCCGCGATCAGGGCTAGGAACAGGATGGCAACGGCAGCCTGATTCCGCGGGCGATGCCCGTGTTGAAGTCGGTGAATCATACTCTCGATCTTCCTGATGCACGATGGTCCCTTTTGACGCAGGCTAGCCCGACTGCGTGGTCGTTGTCCCTCTGGATACCGGTCCCAGTCCGTGAGCCTGACCTGTTTGCGCGCCAGCAAAACCCGGTGGTCCATTCGCAGCAGCGAATAGCCAAGGAGATGGCTCCCGGCGCGCTGCCTAGGAGTATCGGGCCGAACGCTTGCTGCACACATCGCTCCGCCCGCGACTCTGGCTCAATCGAGGTCACCTAGAGTTGCGGAGCCTCGGCCGGTTGCCAGCATCGGACTGCCCGAGTTTGGCAGCCAAGGCGCGCGGTAGGATACCGATGTGCTTTATCGCGACTTGATGCGTTACCTCGGTGGCAAGACTTGGTTTCAAATCACGGCAGCCAAGCTGGCGCCAATCGATGCCAAGATTCTGAAACGAACTAAGGGCCGGTTCGGCTTGATGGGTAACTACGGTCTGCCACAGTGCTTGGTTCAGACGATTGGCCGCAAGTCCGGTCAACCTCGCACTGTCACGCTGCTATACGGCACGCGCGGTGACGAGATCCTGTTGGTCGGGTCGAACTTCGGCCAGAAACACCATCCCGCCTGGGCACTGAATCTCGAGGCGGACCCTGCTGCAGAGATCACCCGAGGCGACGAAACGGCGCCATATCTCGCGCGGATGGTGACCGATTCGAAGGAGCGCGAAGAGATCTGGCAAATCATGTATGCCATCTGGCCCGCCTACCATGCCTATCGTGGCAAGGCTGGCCGCGAGATCAAGATGTTTTCGTTGACGCCAGCGTGACCGGTTGGCCACCTTCCCACTGCGCCACGATTTCGAAGCGCCAGTCCAACAAACAGATATCGGCTTCCGCACCCGCCACCAGTCCCCGTGAGTGATGTGCCCGGTCGCGCCCGGCCCCGGGCAACAGCCAACCGTCTCGCACCTGATCTTCCCGCCCCGGCAAGACCCCGGATTCGACCCGTTGGATCAACCCCTTGTCTAGTAGAAGCCAGCCAGGGGCGAGAACTCCGGTCGGGGTGACCACCCGCTGGGCGGCAACCACGGTTTGGGTGGGTAACGGAGGCGGTGGCTTCATCAATGTTCCTTAGACGCTGCGACTCTCTTGGCGTTGGCGCGCGGCCGGCCCACTAGGACTTCCCGTTGGACTTCTGATACATGTGCGGTTGGAGCGTGGCCACTTCGGTCAGGTTGCGATATCGCTGCTTGTAGTCCAAGCCGTAACCCACCACGAACTCGTCGTCTAGATCGAATCCGACATACTTTATGGGGACATCTACCTTGGCCGCCGCGGGTTTGCGCAGCATGGCGCAGACCTCCAGGGATGCCGGCGCACGACTCTCCAAGTTGCGCATTAACCACGAAAGTGTCAGGCCGCTGTCGACGATGTCCTCTACCAGCACTACGTGCTTGCCCGAGATATCGCCGTCCAAGTCCTTGAGGATACGGACGACCCCTGATGATTGCCTTCCGACATATGACGCCACGGCCATCCAGTCCATCACGACCGACTGCGGCATCGCCCGCGCCAAATCAGCCATGACCATCACCGCCCCTTTCAGCACCCCGACAAACAAGACCTCGCGACCCACATAGTCGTCCGCGATCTCCGCGGCCAGTTCACGAATGCGTTCCTGAATCTGGTCTTGCGTGAT
Organism: Actinomycetes bacterium; assembly: GCA_022600255.1. Taxonomy (GTDB): domain Bacteria; phylum Actinomycetota; class Actinomycetes; order S36-B12; genus JAHZKU01. Next base: position 3,330 of record JAHZKU010000272.1, read on the forward strand.
CAGCACTTCCTTGATCTCATCTGACACATCTTCAACGTCCATCGCAGGCCTCTCGGGTCGGTGGTTGGCTTGTTCTTGATGACTGGGTTGATGGCTTTGTTGGCGGGAGTGTTGCGGCCAGCTGCGTCGCAGCTCGGCGCGGGGCCTTGGCCCCTGGGCTTGGCGAGCGAGGCTTGGCCAGGTTTCCAGGCTCACGCACGGTCACGGCCACCCGCAGTCTGCCTCCCTGCCGGCCCACGGCCAGACCGCCAGGCAACGCTAGCGCGCCCTGGCCACGCCAGTCGGCGATTAACCGATCGATAGAGAGCAGATGATGGGACGTCAAAGCGGTGGGATGTAGCGTTCGGTCGGCCACATCGCGGGGCTCGGGACGTCCGCTACCCACATCCCAAGCCGCGGCTGACTCGATCAGCCAAAGCCGGACGATGCGAGTCCGGAGGGCTTGTGGCAGTTCCGCCAGCGCTGCCACAGCCAAACCGGACTGGCTGTCGGCGCGCAGCAATTCCCAGCGCTCACCCGCCAGAAAATCCAAGGCGTCGGCGTCGGCCCGAGCCAGTAAGGCCGTTCGGGCAAGCGCTGGCACAATACCGGGTCCGATTTCTCGCTCAAGCTGCGGCAGAACGTTCTCTCGCACACGCACTCGCCGATAGCGCTGGTCCTGGTTGTGGGGATCGTGCCAGGCTGACAAGGCCCAATGCTCGCAGGCCTGCGCCATTGTCGCGCGCCGCAACCCCAATAGGGGGCGCCGATACAAGCCCCGGTGCGCGGGCATGCCAGCCAGCGCCCGCGTTCCGCTGCCCCGATTGAGACCAAGCAGGACTGTCTCGGCTTGATCATCCAAAGAGTGGCCAAGTAGGACCGCAACAGCACCCGAAGAACGGGCCTGTGCCTCCAGAACTTGGTAGCGAGCCGATCTTGCGGCCGCCTCCGGGCCCGGACCCTCGCCCACATGCGCCTCCACCACCCCAACTGGTGCCAAGCCCAAGCTGCGACACTGCTGGGCCGCCCGATTGGCGACAGTGGCCGAGTCGACTTGCAGGTGATGGTCCACGATGATTGCACCGGCTGGTCGCGCCGTTTGCCGGGCGGCATCTGCCAGCGCCGCGGCAAGCGCTAGCGAATCGGCACCGCCGGAGCATGCGACCATGACTAGTCCGTCGGGAATCTCGGCTAGGCAACCGCGCACTGCGCGCAGGACCGCGTGAGCGGACCGAGTGGAATCAGGGACGATCCGCATGGGCTAGCTGCGCCCCAATCCAGCGAGCCCGCTGCTAGTCCGCGATCCTTGCGACCGATCTAGTGCTGCCACTGTGGGCACCCTGCCGAGTTAGGCCACACGCTCGCACCACTGCCTCGGATTCGAAACTTCCGACAGTGTGGGCAGCGCATCCGGGCTGGTCCAGATCACGTTAAAAGCCTCCAAACCAACGGTGTCCACCGCTTGGTTCACAAAGCGGCGCCCGTCAGTGTACTGCTGCATTTTCACGTCCATACCAAGCAGTCTGCGGAGCAGGCCGTCCACCGAACCCGGTGCAGCCCGACGGTTGTCGAACTTGGTGCGAATCTGCGGTAGCGAAGGGATCAAGTCCGGCGCTGCGACGTCCATCACGTACTCAGCATGCCCCTCGAGCAGGGACATCAGGGCGGTCAGTCGGTCGAAGCTTTCTCGTTGTGCGGGGCTCTGTGCCGCATCGACAATGTTCGCCCCGGAGCCGCCAGCAAGCACCTTGGCAACGGCCAGTGTCACGGCCGCAGCCCGCTTCAACACCTCGCCACCGCCGACGTCCACCGCAGAGAGGAACGTGTCAATCTCCGCCTGAAAATAATCGGCCAGCCAAGGCACCCCACCGAACTGCACTCGGTGCGTTTCTTCGTGTAGGCAGACCCACATGCGGAAGTCACTCGGATCCACCTGGAGTTGCCGTTCGGCCGCAACGATGTTGGGGGCCACGAGCATCAACCGACCGGGCTGTCCGGGCGGGGTGATGGCCTCGTATTGGCCGAGCACCTTGGTGGCGACCCAGGAAAGCACCCCGCCGATCTCCAGCGCGGAGATTTTCTGACCCAAACCAGCGCCAGCAGAGGTGCCCCGGCCTTGCGCAGCCAAGCGATCCTCCAGCGGTTGCAGCAGCAACGCAAACCCCGCCACGTTCGACCGAATCCACTCAGGCCGGTCAACAACCTCCGTGCGATGCTCAGCTGGATCGGAGTACAGCCCGGTGGCCGCACGCACAGGCTCTACTGCACTGGCTGCGTGCTCCAAGAGTTGATCAACCGAATGCGCCGCTGCATCCGGAGTGATCTCCGGACCGTCGGCAACCATCCGAATGCCGACACTGGTAGCGGCTTCCCAATCCACGACACCCATGTCTTGAGGGTACGCCCCAAAGATGCTCCCTCAAATCCCTGGGATTCCCTCCAATAATCAGGCGCGATCTGGTGGCCCCCGGCGCGGGTCATTGGCAGCCACAAGCCGCCAGGGACGCGGCAATCCGGTCCATCACTGTGGCTGCTTCAAAGGAAGAGTCAGCCTCGTTCGCGATGGTAGAGAACACCAACACA
>JAHZKU010000273.1 GCA_022600255.1 Actinomycetes bacterium
CGACAACCGAATCGTGATCAACAACAACCTCGCGCGCGGTCGCGGCGGCAAGGTCTCCTATACCCACCTGATCGGCTTCGCGATCGTGAAGGCCCTCAAAGAAATGCCGGAGATGAACCGGTCGTTCGCCACTGCGGATGACAAGCCGACGGTGGTGACGCCCGCACACGTGAACTTCGGGCTCGCGATTGATCTGCCCAAACCCGACGGCACCCGCCAGTTGTTGGTCCCAAGCATCAAGGCCGCTGAATCCATGGATTTCGCCATGTTCTATGCAACCTACGAGGACATCGTTCGCAAGGCTCGCACTGGCAAGTTGTCCGTCGCAGATTTTGTGGGGACAACCATTACCCTGACTAACCCGGGCACGTTAGGCACCGTGCATTCAGTGCCACGACTGATGGAAGGCCAGGGCGCCATCATCGGCGCAGGGGCGATGGAGTACCCGGCGGAGTGGCAAGGGGCTAGCCCCGAATCTCTGGTGCGCAATGCCGTCTCCAAGACCCTCACGTTGACGTCCACCTATGACCACCGCATCATTCAAGGCGCTCAGTCCGGTGAGTTCCTGCGCAAGGTGCACGGCTACTTGTTAGGCGAAGACGACTTCTACGACGAGATCTTCCACTCTCTGCGGATCCCCTACGTACCGATTCGGTGGTCGCGGGATATCTCCGCCTCCCACGACACGGATCTGAACAAGACCGCGCGCGTCCAAGAAGTGATCCATGCGTTCCGCGTACGTGGGCACTTGATGGCCGACATCGACCCTTTGGAATATCACCAACGGACCCACCCCGATCTTGAGGTGCTGACGCACGATCTCACGCTGTGGGACTTAGACCGCGAGTTCGCAACCGGCGGGTTCGGTGGCAAACCCCTGATGTATTTGCGGCAAATCCTAGGGGTGCTGCGCGATTCGTACTGCCGCACCGTGGGCATCGAATACATGCACATCCAAGACCCCGAGCAGCGGGCCTGGATTCAAGAACGCGTGGAGGTTCCCCATCAACGGGTCCCCCGCGAGGAGCAGTTGCGGATCCTCCGAAAACTCAATGAGGCCGAGGCGTTCGAAACGTTCCTGCACACCAAATATGTAGGTCAAAAACGCTTCTCACTGGAAGGCAGCGAATCGGTGATCCCGCTGATCGATGCCGTGATGGCCGAAGCGGCGAATGACTCGATCGAAGAGGTTTGCATCGGCATGCCGCACCGGGGGCGCCTGAACGTCTTAGCCAACATGGCCGGCAAGTCGTACGGGCAGATTTTTGCCGAGTTTGAAGGCAACTACGGCCTCGGCTCCGTGCAAGGGTCTGGTGACGTCAAATATCACCTCGGCACGTCCGGCACCTACACCGCCGATGACGGCGCCACCACCCAGGTCTACTTGGCCGCAAATCCCTCCCATCTTGAGGCGGTCAATCCGGTACTCGAGGGAATCGTTCGGGCAAAGCAGGACGGCCTGCCCAAGGACAAGCGCCACGACGTGCTGCCAGTCCTCATGCATGGTGATGCAGCCTTTGCCGGTCAAGGTGTTGTCGCCGAGACCCTGCACCTCTCGCAGTTGCAGGGTTATCGCACCGGCGGCACGATTCACATCATTGTCAACAACCAGGTGGGCTTCACAACCTCACCCCAATACAGCCGCTCCAGCGTCTATTCCACCGACGTGGCCCGCATGATTCAGGCCCCGATCTTCCACGTCAATGGCGATGATCCAGAGGCGGTCGTTCAGATTGCGCGCTTGGCTTTTGAATACCGGCAGCGGTTTGCCAAAGACGTTGTCATCGATATGGTCTGCTATCGGCGCAGGGGCCACAACGAGGCCGATGACCCCTCACTCACCCAACCGATGATGTATCAGATCATCGATCAAATGCGCTCAATCCGAAAGAACTACACCGAACAACTCATCGGTCGCGGCGACATCACCGTCGATGAAGCCGGCGAAGCGCTCCGCCACTTTCAGCAGCGCCTTGAACAGGTGTTTCAGGAAACCCGGGAGTCGATCGGCTCAGGTGAGTCCTTTACGCCGACCTCCGCTGAGGTGGAACGCGAGGGCACCCAGGCCCTCAAGCGCCAGCAACCGGCCGGTGGCGTCAACACCGCGATCACCCCAGAGCAGGTGAAGTTGGTGGTCGAGGCGCAAGAGACAACACCGGAGAACTTCACGATTCATCCTCGACTCGCCACCCAGCTCAAACGCCGTGTCCAGATGGTGCAGGACGACGCTGTGGACTGGGGAATGGCCGAAGCCTTGGCGATCGGCTCGCTGGTCAATGAGGGCAAGTGGGTCCGGTTGGCCGGCCAGGATTCACGCCGCGGCACGTTCGGTCATCGTCATGCTGTCATCGTTGATAAGAAGACCGGGTGGCAATACAAACCCCTGAAGCATTGCTACGCAGATGGCGGCCGATTCTTCGTGTACGACTCACTCCTCAGCGAGTTTGCGGCCATGGGTTTCGAGTATGGCTACTCGGTGGCCCGGCCGGACGCGCTCGTGATGTGGGAAGCCCAGTTCGGGGATTTCGCAAACGGCGCCCAAACGATCCTCGATGAGTTCATCTCATCTGGTGAGCAGAAGTGGGGACAACGCTCCTCCCTCACGCTGCTGTTGCCACACGGCATGGAAGGGCAGGGCCCAGACCATTCATCCGCGCGTGTTGAGCGTTATCTGCAGTTGTGCGCCGAAGACAACATGACGGTCGCGATTCCCTCCACTCCCGCCAGCTACTTCCACCTCCTGCGCTGGCAGGTCATGTCTCGGTTGCGGCGCCCCCTGATCATCTTTACGCCCAAATCGCTGTTGCGAGCCAAGGCGGCGACCTCGCCCGTGGAAGACTTCACACACGGCACGTTCCGCGCTGTGATCGGCGACACCCAAGCCGAGCCTGCTGCGGTGACAAAGGTGCTGATGTGCAGCGGAAAGCTCTACTACGAGTTGGACGCCTACCGCGAACAACACGGCATCAAGGACACGGCCATCGTACGAATCGAACGCCCGTATCCGGTTCCGGTCAACACCCTGCCAAAAGCGGTGAACCAGTATCCTCAGGCTCAGTTGCGGTGGGTCCAGGAGGAGCCCGCCAATCAAGGGGCTTGGTCGTTCATGGCGCTAAATCTCCCACAGTGGATTGACCGCCCCATCGCTGGCATCACCCGGCCCGTTTCGGCATCCCCAGCCGTCGGATCGCACGCGCGCCATGATCGCGAGCAAAAGGCCCTGATCGAGGCCGCTTTCGCCGACTAGGGCCACGCTAGGAAGGACACCGTGTACGAGAGCGACCAAGGGATCGAGGAATTCCTGAAGCGGATGGGGGATGTGTCAGATTTCTCCGACGCAGACGATGCGCCCGACGCCGGGATCCACCCCGAATGGTTAGCTTCGCAGATGCGCACGTTCGTGGACGAACACCCCGAGTGGGAGGAAGCAATCGGCGGATTCGCGTCCTTCCTGGCTCGAACTGACACCGACTGATTCCCGCCAGCTCGCTGGCCTGCGCCACGGACCATTGGCGCAGCGCTGGCCCCGCTCACGGCCTAGTCAGCACCACCTTGCCGAACAGTTCCCCGGCCGCCATCGCGCTGAGCGCGTCAGCAGCCTGCGTCATGGGTAGTTCCCTATCGATGGTTGGCCGGAGCCCGCTAACGTCGCACAACCGGACGAGCCGTTCGAGTTCGGCTTTGGTGCCCATGGTGGATCCGACCACAGAAAGTTGCTTGAAAAAGATGCGCGTCAGGTCTGCCGGTGGATTGGGCCCGGATGTGGCGCCAGAGATCACGATGCTGCCGCCAGGGCGTAAGGACTTGATGGAGTGCTCCCAGGTTGCGGCCCCGATGGTTTCCATGACCGCGTCGACCCGTTCGGGCAGGCGTGCCCCGGACTCGAAGACTGCGTCAGCGCCGAGCGCCAACGCCTGGGCACGTTTGCCCTCATCGCGGGACGTCGCCCAGACCCGAAATCCCATCACGTGCCCCAGCGCAATACACGCCGTCGCGACGCCACCGCCGGCGCCCTGCACCAGCACGGTATCGCCTGGGTAGAGGTCGGATCGTACCGCGAGCATGCGGTAGGCGGTCAACCAAGCCGTCGGCAGACAGGCCGCTTGCGCAAAGGACAATCCAGCTGGCTTGGGGATCACGTTTCGATTCGGGACGCTCACCTGCGCAGCGAAGGTGCCGGGGTAAACCTCGGACAACAGCGTGCGCTTGGGGTCTTGGGTTTCGTCTGCGTAGTCACCCGAAGCTATCACCGAGTGAAGGACAACCTCTTCGCCGTCGGCCGTGACGCCTGCCGCATCACAACCCAGAATCATGGGCAGCCGATCGGCGGTGATCCCGACACCCCGCAACGTCCACAGATCGTGGTGGTTAAGGCTGGCCGCCTTCACATCAATGGTTGTCCAGCCCTCTCGGACCTCCGGGGCCGGCTGCTCACCTACCACCAGACCGGCCAATGGGTCCTCAGGATGAATCGATTCAGCGTAGACAGCGAACATATGGACCTACTTGCTTGTTAGATCTGGGCAACACCATCGGCTCGAGCCGCAGCTGCAACGCGACCGGCAACCTCGACAGCAACCCGTGGGTTGAAAGGGCTGGGGACAATAAAATCCGGGGCCAGATCAGGCCCCACAGCGCCAGCCACCGCTTCAGCGGCCGCAACCTTCATCCGGGGGGTGATCGCGGTAGCACGGACGTCCAGAGCACCACGAAAAACGCCGGGAAAAGCCAGCACGTTATTGATCTGGTTCGGGTAGTCGCTGCGCCCCGTGGCCACGACGGCCGCGTGCTTTCCGGCAAGTTCCGGGGCAATTTCTGGGTCAGGGTTAGCCAGCGCAAAAACGATGCAGTCTGGCGCCATGTTGGCGATCCACTCTTCCTCCACGCGCCCTGCGCTGACCCCGATGAACACATCGGCCCCGGCCATGGCCGCCTCAATCGGCCCCTCGATGCCGGCCCGGTTGGTGCGAGCTGCTAGATCCGCCTTTACCGCCGTTAGGCCTGCTCGGTTGGGGTGGACTAGTCCCTTGGAGTCGGCCACCGCGATGTCGCCGATCCCGGAGTCGATCAGCATGTTGGTCACGGCGACCCCGGCTGCTCCCGCACCGCTCACCACCACGCGCAGGTCTGCCAACGTGCGCTGGCTCACTGCTGCGGCATTAATCAGTGCAGCGGTGACAACAATGGCCGTGCCGTGTTGGTCATCGTGAAAGATGGGAATATCCAGTTGCTCTTGCAGCCTGCGTTCGATCTCGAAGCACCGCGGCGCTGAGATATCTTCCAGATTGACGCCTCCGAAGGCCGGAGCCATCCGCACGACCGTCTCCACAATGGCATCGGTGTCGGTACAGTCCAGACACATCGGCACCGCGTCGACGTTCGCAAACTCCTTAAACAGAAGTGCTTTGCCTTCCATCACCGGCAACGCAGCCTCTGGCCCGATGTCACCCAATCCCAGGACAGCCGTACCATCTGAGACCACCAAAACCGTATTGGCTTTCCAAGTCAGGTCGTAGGCCAAGCTTGGGTCTGCCGCGATGGCCTGCGACACGCGAGCGACGCCAGGGGTGTACGCCAGGGATAGTCCTTCCGCATCACGAATTCGGACCGTCGGTCGGACCTCGATCTTGCCACCATGGTGCAGAGGGAATGCCGGATCGGAGTCGTGCGGCAGCGCTTCGGGTACGCCCAAGGCGATCTCCTCACAGAAACAAGCGGAAACGGGTCAGATCTTCGTTGCGAAGATCGGCACTGACAGCGTCTTCCTGAAAGCCAATCTTGGGGATCTCCGGCAGGTCTCCCTGCGGATTTCCTCACAGCTTTCCGGTCGGCTTTTCTGTCGGCCACATAAGTACCGATATTCTCCCATACATGGCGCAACCACCAAATGTGTCCCTGCGGCGGTCCGTTCAGCGAGGCCGCCGCGGCACCCGACTCTGGGCAGTCACCTTGCCGGTGGCCGCTGCGATGGGGCTGGCCGCTTGTGCCTCAGGAGATTCCACGCCCACACCACCGGCCCCACAAGTCGCGTTCGATCAACGCCTTGCCGACAAGGTGCCCGACGCGATCGCCGAGGACGGACTGCTCGAAGTCGGCACCGACCCTAGCTATCCCCCGATGGAGATGCTGACAACTGATGGCACGTCGGTTGAAGGCGTAGACATTGACCTCGCGACCGGAATCGCCACCATATTGGGTCTTGACCCAGAGTTCCGCTCCGAGGCCTACACAGCCATCCCAACCTCAGTTCGAAGTGGCCGCCTCGAACTCGGGATGGCGTCCCTCTCCATGGATCCTAAAGAGGAGTTAGATACCAACGCAGTTTTGTACTTCGAGGCAGGAACCCAACTTGTGCGCCGCAAGGCGGAAACCGATCTAACCCCGCAAAACATGTGCGGGTATCGCATCGCAACGGTGGAAGGCGCTATTCAAGTGGCCCAGTTAACGACTGCTAGTCGGGCCTGTCGTGAAGCGGGGTCTCAACCGATTGAAATCACCCCCGCGTCCGATCAGCAGGCCGTCACTGACCTTGTTGTTACCGGCCAAGCGCAAGGAATGGTCACCGACTCTCCGGCCGCGACGTTTGCCGTTGCCGAGTTCCGACGTGAGTTGGCGGCGCCCGGCGAGCCCTACCGGGTGCTGCCCTATGGGGCGCTCACCAGCGTGGAGTTCAAGAAGTTCGCTCGGGCTGTTCGCGGTGCAATCCAAAACATGATCGATTCGGGCTACTACGATGCCATTCTGGACAAGTGGGGAGTCCGTGACGGCGCGATTTCCAAGAGCAAGATTCGTTGGGCCACCGGCGACTAGCCGCTTGCCCGTGGCCCGAATCTTCAATCGCGGCCATAGCGAAACAGCACTCGGCCACTCACAAAGTGGTGGGGAACCAGCCCAAAATCCCTAGAGTCAGTCGATTCGTTGGGATTGTCGCCTCGAACGACCCAGCCGGCGTCGCGCCGGGCCACCAACCGCTTGACGATGGGCCGCTCCACCTGGCGCGGGTCGACCATGACTGCAACGTCCCCGACCCTTAGTGGCGCGTTACTTGCCACAAGGAGCCAATCCCCCGGGGCGTATGTGGGCAACATGGATCGCCCCGAGACCGTCACACGCGTCAATCGAGGCAACTTCGCCCAAAAAGCCCATGGGGATGTCCACACCATCACTGCTAAGAGTAGGGTCGGCACAAGGCCCGGTGATGTTCCCGGGGCGCAACCGCGAACCGACCAAGGAAGGTACCCGAATGCTTCGCAACCTCTTGTCACCCAAAACCATCGTCCACGCCCACTGCGATTTGCCGTGCGGCGTTTACGACCCCGCCCAAGCCAAGCTTGAGGCTGAATCCGTCAAGGCGTGCATGGAGAAGTTCAACGCCAGTGATGATGATGAGTTCCGCACCCGGGCTATCCAGATCAAAGAGGAGCGCTCGACGCTAGTGAAGGAGCACCTCTGGATTCTGTGGACCGACTACTTCAAGCCACCACACTTTGCCGCCTACCCCCAGCTCAACGAGCTGTTCAACGAGGCCACCAAGCTGGCCGGCGCTGGCGGCACCAAAGGCAGTACCGATGTTGCGGTGGCCGATGATCTGCTCGCCAAGATCGACCAGATCAGCGACATCTTCTGGGAGACGAAGAAAGCCTAGCCACGTCTAGCACGCGTAAACAGTTGGAACGTATCGACGAAGACGGGAATACCGCAGTGGCCACTTCGCCCCCTACGGGCACCGTCGAATTGGTGATGCCCGCATCTAGTGCCTACTTGGCACTGGTGCGGGCCACAACCAACAGCACTTGCGCCCGACTGGATTTCACCATCGAACGGCTCGACGATGTCACCCTCGCTGTCGACGAAGCCGTCTCCCTACTCATCGGCGACGCCGTCCCGGGCACCCCGGTCCGATGTCGCTGGATTCCCACGGATACCGGCGTCCAAATCACCATCACCACGGTTAGCAGCGCACAACGCGCGCCACGCAGCACGACGTTCGCATGGACAGTCTTGGCCGCCCTCGTTGACGAAGCCAGTTCCACCTACACCGACCCGGAAGTTGTGGTGACCTTGTCAGCGGCCCGCGACTGGGCCCAGAGCGACTCGGTGGCCTAGATGGCCGCCACGAAGTCGCGTTGGACCGAGCGAGACCGTGCGCGCGAGCACGAGCTGCTGGATCGCATGCAGTTGCTGGACGCTGCTGACCCCGAGTACGCCACCAACCGGGACGAGCTCGTGACCATGAATTTGCCGCTGGTCGAGCATCTGGCCCGCCGGTTCCGAGATCGCGGCGAAGCGCATGAGGACCTGGTGCAAGTGGGCACCGTGGGTCTGATCAAGGCGGTAGACCGATTCGACAATGATCGCGGCGTGGAGTTCTCTACCTACGCCACCCCGACCATCGTGGGAGAGATCAAGCGACACTTTCGGGATCGCGGCTGGGCCATTCGGGTCCCGCGGCGCTTGCAGGAGTTGCGCATCAGTCTGGCCCGCGCCACCAGCGAACTCTCACAAACCACCGGTCGGTCGCCCACCGTAGCCGAGTTGGCCGCCCACCTAGACATCACCCAGGACGAAGTGTTGGAGGGGATGGAGTCCTCGCAGGCCTACGCCACCTCCAGCATCGATGCAGGCAGCCCCAACGAGGAAGGGGAATCCGCCAGCATCGGGGCCACCTTAGGTGACGAGGACACCGCGTTGGAGGGAGTGGAGAACCGCGAGTCCCTGAAGCCGCTACTAGCCGCGCTCCCCGAACGGGAACGCCGGATTCTGTTCCTACGCTTCTTCGACAACAAGACCCAGTCCGAGATCGCTGACGAGCTCGAGATTTCCCAGATGCATGTGTCTCGAATCCTGGCCCGAACGCTCGTGAACCTGCGGGCCGGTCTGCTAGACGAGTACTAGCTCAAACCACCAGTCGCAGTGCTCGCCGAACACTCCTGACGTCAACGTGAGTCATCAACCCCAACGCTTCGCCGTCGAGTTGCACGGCGGTAGGCCGTTCCGCCTCGAGGGTCAACGTGTCGATGTCATGGGCCACTGTCAATCCGCGAGCTGAGCCCGCACGACTGCCCATCAGGAGTCGCCTGCTCCAACGCAGGCTCGGCATAACACGCAAGTCTTGGATGGCAAACAGATCGAGGTCTTCGTCGAAGTTGGCAGATGGGTTGGGGTTGACGGCCAGATCGCCGAAGAACGTCCAGGGCGCCGCGTTTTGCACGATGGCGAGGAAGACGTTCTCCACGTCCGGGGCGCCCGGAATGACAACACGGGCCGGTGGATTCTTGCGATCAGTGCCTGCAAAGTATTGCCGCAACGTAGTGGCGAAGTAGCGACTTGGGCTCGCTTTGCGCCCGGCCGCCCGCTGTTCATCCATCGCAGCAATGATCTCGGCGTCCAGTCCCATCCCCACACTCATGGTGAACCAGCGGTCGTTGGCGACACCCAAACTCACCGTCCGAAAGCGGTGGTCAGCGATCCCGGCGAGTACCACCGCCGTTGCGGCCACCGGATCCTTGGGAAACCCAATGCTGCGCGCCAAGACATTCCCTGACCCACCTGGGATCGTCGCCAATGCTGGGACTTTGGGGCCGGGGCCTTGTGCCATAAGGCCGTTGACACATTCGTTGATCGTGCCATCGCCGCCCAAGGTTACGACCACATCCAGTTGCTCGGCCAACGCCCGAGCTCCCAACTCTTGTGCGTGACCCGCGTGTGTCGTGGTCACCACTTCTAGGTCGAGCGCGTGAGAGAGCGCCTGGGTAATGACCGTCCGAACCGGGACCGTCGTTGTTGTTGCATTCGGATTCACGATAAGCATTCCGCGCATATCGGTACAGGCTACCGGGATCGCTGCTCGTACGCTGGGCCATGTTGCTGGGCCGGTGTTGCCCACCCCAGTTTCGCCCAGAGCCAAGTCATGGCTGGGGCCAATAGCGGCTTGCCCAGCCCAGGTCAGCTGGGATGCCCGCGATCGCTGGAGTTGCTTGACCGTTGGGTAGAGACCGAAGCGAGAACTTGGTGTCGGCCCTGCGGCCACGAACCTCAACTCCAAGGCCGTGGCCCAGACATGGCCACTTCCGGTTTAGGCTTGGGTTGTGGACATTAAGCAACACTGGCCTCGTCTTGTCACCACGCTGGTTTCCGGCGCGCAAGGATTCGCCTTGGTCGCCTACGGTCTCGGTATCGCCGTCGTGGGCCTCACTGTGGGCTTGGAAGGCTCTACCGCCGCTTCTGAGCCGCTCGCGGTAACCGTGGAGGTCATCACCTTCTGTCTCTTCGGCATCGGTCTACTGCTCGTGGCGTGGGGCTTGTTTGGTCAGCGAAGTTGGAGCAAACTCCCCTTCGTCGTCGCCCAACTGCTCGCTTTCACCGTGGGCGTCCCGTTGCTGAGCAGCACAGATTCGCTCGGATTCGTGATTGGTTTGAGCGTCACCGTCGGAGCTGCGCTGGGTCTCGTGGCGCTGATTGTAGGCGTGGTGCGCGCCCCGGACGCAGTGGATCTGCGCGAGTCCGGCGGGAACAAGAAAGCCCGGACGCCTGGTAGCGACGTCAATCACGTATCGGATTCGGGAAAGTAGAGCAACCGGGTTGGCTATGACCTTCCCCACTAACGGCCAACGAATTCGCCGTGATTTCATGCAATCAGCGGTAGTGTGACGCACGCGACAGCGATCTTGTAGACCCGCCAGAGAATTAGCCTTGAATGGGCGTGCTGAACCTGTAACCCTGATGTTATCGGCCGAGCGATCGAGCCGGTTTCGAGCTTGAGATTGCATCTTATGTCAGGTCCCCGAATCGAAATTCACGGGGCCTACTTACGCCTCAAGCAGCACTGGAATGCGAAACGTGGAGGAAGCATGGACTGGCGTCACAAGGCCGCTTGCCGTGAGGAAGAACCAGAACTGTTCTTTCCGATCGGGAACACTGGCCCAGCGCTCATGCAGATCGAAGAGGCCCGCAAAGTCTGCAACCGATGTGATGTCACCGAGTTGTGCTTGAGTTGGGCCATCGAAACCGGACAAGACGCTGGCGTTTGGGGCGGCCTCAATGAAGACGAGCGTCGCTCGCTGAAGCGTAAGCGTGCGCGGCAACGCGCCAAAATGGCCTAGTTCCCGCATCTGCTCCTTGGCGGGCTTGGTCCACTGCTCCAGCGGACCAATTCGTTGCATTCACGAATGCCTAGTTTCTGACATACGACGCCATTGGCCGCGTCGCCCCAACGCTCAAGCTTGGGTCGCCCACGATCGCCGTGCCCCACGCGAGTACTCGCGGTTAGCCTGTATCTTCGAGCCTATGAACACTCCTGATAGGCCCGCTGAATCAACCGAGTTGCCCGTATCAGGACATGGTGGCGCCCATGTCGTAGCGGCGGCCAAAGCCCACGAGCAAGACGTGCTTTGGACACTCTCTGGCGCCCATGTGTTCCCCGTTTACGATGCGGCTGTTGGGGGTCGTGAGGCCGTGGACCAGGCGGGATCGTCCCAAGAGGCCCAAAGCAGCGGCCCGATGCGCATCCTCGACGTCCGCAACGAGGCCACGGCTGTGTTCGCAGCCGAAGCCACTGGCAAGCTAACACGCAAGCCCGGCTTTGCCGTGGTCACCGCCGGGCCCGGGGTGACCAACGCCGTCAGCGGTATCACTAGCGCGTTCTTTAATGGCTCGCCCCTTGTTGTTTTGGGCGGTCGGGCACCCGCAGCGCGCTGGGGTACCGGAGCGCTGCAGGAGCTAGATCACCCACCCATCCTGGAATCTGTCACCAAATCCGCGTTTACCGTGCCGGAAACCGCAGGAGCAGCCACTGCGGTGGACTCAGCGTTCGCCCTAGCGGCGCGCCCACATCGCGGTCCGGTGTTCTTGGACATGCCAATGGATGCGCTGTTTTCCTATGGAGACTCCGCCCCGCCCGCAGGAACAACGGCCACGGTGGAACCGGTCGATACCGAAGCCGTCGACCGAATCACAGCAGCAGTTGCGCAAGCCAAGCGGCCAGTTTTTGTGTTTGGCGGGGATGTCTGGAGCAACGGCGCTGAAGATGCGGCCAAAGCCCTGGCTGACACGCTGAGCGTCCCGGTGATTCTGAATGGCATGGGGCGTGGAATCCTGCCACCAGGAAACCCCAACCTCGTGACCAGAGCGCGTTCGGCCGCCTTCAACGGCGCTGACCTCGTTGTTGTCGTTGGCGCTCCCTTGGACTTCCGCCTCGGTTACGGAAGCTTTGGCGGCAAAGAGGGGGCCAGTCCCGCAGAGGTCATCGAAATCGCGGACGCGCCGGGTCAGATCGCGGAACATGTGTCCCACAAGGTCGCCGTCGCGGGTGATCTGACCACCATCCTGACCCAAATCACCAATGGGTATGGCAACGTATCGGGTCACGACCACACACCTTGGTCAACCGAACTTCTCGACAAGGCCAAGGTCGCCATGGCGCAGGACGAATCGGTCCTGCACAGCGACAGCGACCCCATCAACCCAGGCCGGATCTACGGAGAGCTGCGGCCACGGTTGGAGTCAGACGCCGTCGTAATCGGCGACGGTGGCGATTTTGTTAGTTACGCCGGTAAGTACATCGAACCGCAACAGCCTGGGAACTGGTTGGACCCAGGCCCGTACGGCTGTCTGGGAACCGGGCTTGGCTATGCCATGAGCGCTCGGGTACATCGCCCAGAATCCCAGGTGGTCCTGCTCCTCGGCGATGGCGCAGCCGGCTTCAGCCTGATGGATGTGGACTCCTTGGTGCGTCAGGATCTTCCAATCGTCATGATTGTTGGCAACAACGCCGCGTGGGGGTTGGAGAAACATCCCATGCAGTTCCTATACGGCTACGACGTCGCCGCGGACTTGGCCCCGACTCGGTATGACGAGGTGGTGCAGGCGCTCGGTGGTGCAGGCGAAACCGTGAGCCAGCCCGGCGAGATTGGTCCGGCCATGGACCGGGCCTTTGCCGCTGGGGTGCCGTACTTGGTGAATGTGCTCACCGACCCAGCGGTCGCGTATCCTCGCGCCACCACGGGCGTGTGACCGCCTAACGCCCGCCCAACGGAGCCTAGGGTAGGCCCGTGTACCGACGGATTTTATCAGGCCTTCGCTACGCCTGCCATAAACCGGGCTCGGTCCACAATGGCACGTTCAATGGTGCCCGTCAGCACTGTCTTCCCCTCCACGTGTTTGGTCCAGTGACCGGCCCACACCGTGAAACGTGCGGTCCGGTCTGTCGCCGCCACGAGTTTGGCACGGACTTCGACACTGGCCCCCACCGGCGTCGCGGCTTGGTGAGTCACGTCCACCCGGGTACCGACTGTCGTGAGCTCGGGAGCGAGCCACAGTTTTGCGTTTGCCAGCGAGGCGGCTTCCACCCAGGCCACCAACTGTGGCGTGGCCAAAACGGCCACATCACCGCTGAGGTACTTGCTCGCCGTGTCCTGTGAGGTGACTTCGAAAGTCAGCGTGGCGGTGTTTCCCACGTGCTCTACATACGCGCCCATGCTGGCAAGCTACCGGCTGCGCGGGGCACCCGTAGCGGTTTCGGCCGGAACGCCAAGAGAGGAGGGCTGGTCCGCGCAGGCGCGGGTGGCACAGCAACCTACACATAAGGACCGATGCACTCGGGGTCGGTCGTTTGGAGCTGATCGGTGTTTCCCGCCCCAGCTGCTGCTCCCGTTCGTTCCACCCGCGGTTTCGCGGCTGCCGGATCGGCCGGCCTACAGACCCAGAATCTGTGCTTGACGATCGAACTGGGTGACTTGGCTGCGGACTGCGGCAAAGTCACCCTTGGCGCGAATCCGACCGCTCTCCATGAATACGACGAGATCACTATTGCGCACAGTCGCGAGTCGGTGGGCAATCGTGAGCGTGGTGACATCAACCAGTTTCGCCAGTGTGTGAGTGATCAGCTGCTCACTCTCGGCATCTAACGCGCTCGTGGCTTCGTCCATCACAAGCAGGCGAGGGTTGGTGAACAACGCCCGCGCGAGCCCCAGTCGCTGTTGCTGCCCTCCGCTGAGCCGGGTTCCCCGTTCGCCGAGTTCGGTATCTAGCCCGTCTCGAGACTGGAGCAGGAATTCGTACAGGTTTGCTCGCTGCAGAGCGGCCACGACCAGATGATCCCCCGCACAGGGACGACCCAGGGTTACGTTCTCCCGCACACTCCCTCTGACCAGCGTGACCCGCTGCGGGATATACGCCACGCAGCCAGGCCAGACCCGCAGCGCTTGTCTTGGTGCCAGACCGCCGATCGTGGCCGTTCCCCGCTGCGGGCCTAGGAGTCCAAGCATGACGTCGGCCAACGTGCTCTTACCTGCACCAGAAGGTCCCACCACGGCCACCGATTGTCCAGGGCACAGCGTCAAAGACACATTCTGGAGCGCCGGTTCGAGTTGGTGGTTGTAGCGATAGGACACCTGGTCCAGACGGACTTCCGGTTCGAACGAATCATCCCCTCGAATCGCAGGAAACCCAGTGTGGTCATCCGTCTCTGGCTCGGGGTCCCTCATCGCTGTGACGGCTCGCTGCAGGTTTTCCGAATCGCCGCGGGCGGACATGATCGCGAGTCGAGCTGCGTGCATCCTGAGCAGTGAAGGCATCACTCGACTACCCGCCACCAGATACACGACTAGCAGGGACACCGCCGCCTCAACGTCCTTGGTCAGCCACAGGAATACCGTAAGAAAACACGCACCAAGAACAAGTGCGATTTCCATGCCGTGACGCGGGACCTGGGTATGAAACTGCTCTCGAGAGTAGGCCGCCATCATTCGTCGCCGATCGGAGCTGAACTTCTCATCGAAGTGCGCCGCGTGGCCATTGACGACGACTTCCCGATACCCCTGGGCTACATCGATGACAGTTTCTTGGCTGGCCAAGTCGGCCTCCCACCGTTCCACGATGAGGCTGCGGGCGCGCGTCCCGAAGAGATAGTGCAGCAGGAGGGAAGCCAGCAACAGGTACCCCCCTGCCAACAATGTCAGCACTGGGTCGATCCACAACAAGGCCAGTCCCAGAATGGAAACTAGGACAAGCTCAGCGCGCAAGATCATCGATTGATACAACGTAGTGAACACCGAAGCATTGACGCCGCGGGTCAGGGCCTGGGAGATTTCTGGAGCAGAGAACTCAAGCACGGTCGACAACGGCTGTACCAAGAACCGTTGCAGCAACTTCTGAGAGACGTCGACGGAGAAGCGAGCGAGCGCCTTGCCGGTAATGCGGGCCAGAGCAAGCACTGCGATGCCCTTGCCGATGAGAAGGGTCGCCGCCAGCGCACCGAGGACCAGCGCGGCCGTTGCTGGTTGCTGCTCCGACGACCATGGCAGTGCGAAACCTGGCACCCCTGGCAACTGACCCGATCGCGTGGCTCCTGCGACACCGGTGAGAATGACGACGGTACCTCCCAACAGCAGGATGCCCAACAGATCCAGCAGCGCGGTCGAGATGGTTAGCAGACTAAGCAGTCGATACCGCCGGCGCTGCTTGCGGTCCAGCAACTCCAGCTCCGGACGAATCGCATAGCGCAATCGAGGCAGGTGTTTGCCTTGCCCGACCTGGCTAGCGGTTTGCGTCATAGGCGCGGCCTCCGATCTCGGTGAGTCTATCCCGCGACTACCGGTTGCGGCA
>JAHZKU010000274.1 GCA_022600255.1 Actinomycetes bacterium
GCGTTAGTCGCGTTGCCGGTCCGGTTGTACGAGCTGGGCGTTACCTTGGCCACCAATGGTGAGCGCGATCCGGAAGGTCCGGTGAGTGTGGTCGGCGTTGGCCGGCTCGGGGGAGAGATCGCGGCGCTCGAGGAGCCTCCGATCTCGGTGAAGGTGGCCTCCATCATCGGTCTGGCCGCCTCGTTGAATCTGTTCCTGTTCCTCTTCAACCTATTGCCGGTTTTACCACTAGATGGCGGGCATGTGGCCGCGGCTGTCTGGGAGTCGATTCGTCGCAAGTGGGCCAGTTGGCGTGGCAAGGACGACCCGGGAGTGGTGGACACCGCGCGCCTTTTGCCGCTGACGTACTCCGTGGCGGTAGTCCTCATTGGGGTGGGTGTCATGGTGATTTGGGCGGACTTGTTCAAACCCATCACGATTGGTGGGTAGGCGTGCGCTGATCTGGCCACCGTGAACTCCGCTCACAACGAAAGCACGACAGGATTCGGATCGGTCGCAGGCATACTGGAAGAGTCCGGCATACTGGATAGGGGCCCCGCGTTGGCTGGTAGCGCTTCGCAGAAGAGAGAACGAGGACCGCAGTGACTGTTTCGCTAGGAACCCCACAAGTCGCCACGTTGGCTCCGCGCCGCAAGACCCGACAGCTCACCTTGCGACACGCTCAGAAGAGCATTTCGGTGGGGAGCGATTCGCCAATCAGTGTGCAATCCATGACCACCACACTGACCTCAGATGTAAACGCCACACTGCAACAGATTGCCGAACTCACGGCCGCCGGTTGCGACATCGTCCGGGTGGCTGTGCCCAGTGCCGACGATGCCGCCGCACTTCCAGCGATCGCCCAGAAGTCGTCCATTCCGGTAATCGCCGATATTCACTTTCAACCCAAGTATGTGTTCGCCGCCATCGATGCCGGTTGTGCCGCGGTCCGCGTCAATCCGGGGAACATCAAGAAGTTCGACGACAAGATCGGGGAGATTGCCCGTGCGGCCTCCGCGGCCGGGACCCCAATCCGAATCGGCGTGAACGCTGGTTCGTTAGATCCGCGGCTGATGGAGAAGTACGGAAAGGCAACGCCGGAGGCCCTTGTGGCGTCCGCGCTTTGGGAATGCTCGCTGTTCGAAGAACACGATTTCCGCGACATCAAGATTTCGGTGAAGCATCACGACCCAGTCGTCATGGTGCAGGCCTACCGACTCCTCGCCGAGCAATGCGACTACCCGCTTCATCTGGGCGTCACCGAGGCCGGTCCGATCGAACAGGGGACCATCAAGTCCGCCGTAGCATTCGGGGCTTTGCTCAGCGAAGGGATTGGTGACACGATCCGAGTCTCCCTGTCAGCGCCACCTGTTGAGGAAGTGAAGGTTGGCACCAAGATTCTGGAATCGCTGAACCTCCGGGAACGCGGTCTAGAGATTGTGTCTTGTCCCTCGTGTGGCCGAGCGCAAGTGGACGTCTACACCTTGGCAGAAGAGGTAACCGCGGGGCTGAGTGGTTTGGACGTTCCCCTCCGTGTCGCCGTCATGGGCTGTGTCGTCAATGGCCCCGGTGAAGCCCGCGAGGCCGACCTCGGTGTTGCCAGCGGCAACGGCAAGGGGCAAATTTTCGTCAAGGGCGAGGTCATCAAGACCGTGCCGGAAGCACTGATTGTGGAAACACTGATTGAAGAAGCCATGCTCCTAGCGGACGCGATGGAGCCGGGCCCTAGCGGTGACGTGGAAGTGAATGTCGCTGGCTGATGGGGATCACGAACTCACGACTCGGCCTGCGCCAGTCTCGATTCTGAAACCCGGGCAAGAGGAGGCCGTTTGGCGCCTGATCGCCCAAAACCCACAACGACACTGTTTCGCTGCCGCTCGGCTTGCGTCAGGGGGGTTGCGATCGGATCTTCTGGGTGGTCAGATTTGGGGTGCTGGTGACCCCGCGAGATTAGAGTCGGCGATGCTAGTGGGCGCCAACATGGTGCCGATCCAAGCCACCGCCGCCGCGATCTCCGGGTTTGCCGATTTCGCCGTCAGACAAGGCCGCCGCTGCTCCTCAATCGTGGGGAGCGCGGCAGAGGTCATTCGGTTGTGGCAGCACTTGGAGCCGTGGTGGGGTCCAGCGCGTGACGTGCGACCTGATCAACCGTTCTTGGTGGCGACCGCCCCGGCTCGGGTATCCCCAGATCTCCGAGTGCGCCGCGCTCGAACGGCGGAGATGGAACCGGTGTTTTCCGCATGCGTCGAGATGTTCACAGAGGAGGTGGGTGTGTCGCCCCTCATCGCGGGCGGCGAGGCTGGTTACCGACGCAAGATTGCCGAAATGATCAAGGCCGGGCGTTCGTTTGTCCGCTTCGAAGGCAACACCCCGATTTTCAAGGCCGAACTTGGGGCCGTTTCCGCCCACGCCTGTCAGGTCCAAGGAGTCTGGGTGCACCCGGACTATCGCGGTCAAGGTTTGGCCAGTGCGGCGATGACGCAGGTGGTGGAGTTGGCAAAGACTCACGCACCCATGGTGACCTTGTACGTGAACGCCTACAACGAACGGGCGTTGGCGGCGTATCGGCAAGCCGGGTTCGTGAGAACCGATCGCTTTGCCACCGTCCTGTTTTAGGTCGGTCTTCCCGCTCGCAGGTTCTCGGGATCCAACAGGCCGATTGACTCCCCGGCCCGCAGCGCACCGGCACATTGTCCCCAGATTCTGGCAAACCAAGCGGGTCTGGCACTAGGGTTTGGCCAAAGGTGTTGCCGTTCGGTGCGCCTGCAAGAGGGAGTCAACCATGGCCGATACGTCCGAAATTTTCGTTGTGACCCCGGCCGACGGGGATCGTGCTTGGCTGCTGATGTATGAGTATTCCGAGGGCGAGGAGTACTTCGCATTCTCAGATCTAGAACGCGCCCAGGCGCACGCCGCTGCCCTTGCGGGCGAATCGCTGCAATGGCGACCCATCGATGCTGGGGGATTCACGGCCACGAGCGAACGCTAACGAGATGTGTGAGTGTTCCCGGCCCAGACCTCTGACCAGATTTTTCGACGCGCGCCCACCCAATCCTCTGTAATCACGATCTGATTTGACATGATGCACCAAGAAGCAAGCGGCACTCATCCTGATGGCGGATCGAGCAAATCATTCAGCCCGGGAGGGTCATGTCAGTGCAAGAGCAGGCCCGGCCCCAACTGAAGGGCGAGCACAAGCCCTCCCCGCTGCGCCGCACCGTACGCGGTTTCCTGCGTGGTCTAGGGCTGGCCTTCGCATTCGTGGCCACGGTGGCACTCGCGGCGGGTGTGGCGGTTGTTGGACCCAACATTGACCAGTGGCGCGGTGTCCTTCCCTCATTGGATGGGCAGGGTTACGAGTCCTCCGGCGAAGCCAGCGGTCGCGAACTCCTGGCCGACATGGCCGATGATGAAGCGGGCCTACCACCGTTGCAGAAAAAGCGCGGAAAAGGGTTTTCATATCTGGCCTCAATCCCGAGCGGGGCATCGTGGCCGGCACATTGGTGCGGTACGGAGGTCATCAACTACCGTGTGGATCTAGTTGGTGCCCGAATGACAGGACTCAGCGGTGCCCGTGAGTTGCAGCGCTGGGAGGCCGCTTTTGCGGCCTGGAGTGAGGCCAGCGGCGGTGCCTATCAATTCCGATATCAAGGCATCGGCAGCTTTCCGCTCCAGATCACGAATACCCCGGACATGGCCGTCATCAAGCCGAACAAGGTGCGCGAAGGCGAAATCGCCATCAGTTATGGCACCCCGACCAAACTGCCCTACGACGGGTGGAAAAAGTACTTTCACCCGGGGATCGGCCCGGCGCTAGGGGTCGGTGGCATCGGTCCAGTGAATTGGGCCCCCTCAGCAAGCAACTACGGCCTGATTGAGGAAGCCACGATCATTATCGATGGCCAAGACGTGGCAGCGTTGCCCCAAGAACTCCCCACGGTCTACATTCACGAGGCCGGACACGCCTTGGGCTTGGGCCATGTCAAAGACGATCGTCAGATGATGTTCCACGAAGCCGGCCCAACGGCCACTATCTCTGCGGGCGATCGGCGCGGTATTCGCAAACTGGCCAACGCAGGCTGCCTCGGCTAAGGGTCCCGTGGCCGGGACCGACCGCTGGTCCTTCTCACGCGAAGCAGGCACTATCCTGCAAGAACGGCTCAAGTGGAGGTTTGTTGTGCTTCGGTTGTCAAAACTGTTCCTAAAGACGTTGCGGGAGGACCCCGCCGACGCTGAGGTGCCATCCCATCGGCTGCTCCAACGGGCGGGCTACGTGCGTCGGGTGGCGCCGGGTATCTTCACTTGGCTGCCGTTGGGGTTCTTGACCTTCCGAAACGTCGAACAGATCGTCCGGGAAGAAATGGACGCCGCTGGCTTCCAGGAAGTCCACTTTCCCGCCCTGCTACCCGCCGAGCCTTACCGGATCACCGGCCGCGAGTCCGAGTACGGTGACACCCTATTTCGGCTGCAGGATCGCAAGAAAGCCGATTACGTGCTCGGCCCGACCCACGAGGAGCTCTTCACACTAACGGTGAAGGGGGAGGTGAGCTCCTACAAGGAGTTGCCCTTGAGCCTTTACCAGATTCAAACCAAATATCGTGACGAAGCCAGACCCCGTGCGGGCATCTTGCGGGGACGCGAGTTCGTAATGAAGGATTCCTACTCCTTCGATATCGACGATGCTGGGTTGGAAGCCAGCTATCAAGCGCATCGTGCGGCCTACATCAGCACGTTTGAGCGCCTCGGACTCGATTTTGTGATTGTCTCGGCTGTCTCTGGTGCCATGGGCGGCTCTGCAAGCGAAGAGTTCCTAGCGCCGTGTGAGAACGGGGAGGACACGTTCGTGCAGTGTGCCTCGTGCGGGTACGCCGCCAATACCGAAGCTGTCACGACACCGGCCCCAGCACCCCAGGGTCACGACGAAATGCCGGAGGCCGAAGTCGTGGCCACGCCCGATTGTGACTCCATCGCCGCGCTAGTGTCTTATGTTAATAGTTCTTCGGAACCCATTCTGGCCGACCGGAGTTGGGCCGCAGCGGACACGCTCAAGAACGTCGTGCTGATGACGCAGGACCCAGACGGTACCGAGACACCCTTGGTTGTGGGGATTCCGGGCGACAGGGAAGTCGACTTCAAGCGACTAGAAGCGGTGTTGGCGCCGCAGGAAGTGCGCGTATTTGAAGAGGCCGATTTTGCCAAATACCCAGAACTGGTGCCTGGATACATTGGCCCGCAACAACTGGGGGAGGCTCAGCCATCTGGAATCAGGTACCTGACCGATCCCAGAGTGGCGCTAGGGACAGCCTGGCTCTCGGGGGCGAACAGGGCTGGGCACCACACCGCTGGGCTTGTTGCCGGCCGGGACTTCACCAGCGACGGTTCGATTGAGGCTGTTGAGATTCGCGAGGGCGACACCTGCCCGCAATGTGGGGCCGCCCTCACGATTCGGCGGGGCATCGAGATCGGGCACATCTTTCAGCTGGGTCGTAAGTACGCCGAGGCGCTTGGACTACAGGTGCTAGACGAGAACGGAAAGCTGGTGACAGTCACCATGGGTTCGTACGGAATCGGGGTTTCCCGCGCGGTGGCTGCCATTGCCGAGCAGACCTACGACGACAAAGGTCTGTGCTGGCCCATCGCCGTGTCTCCGGCTGACGTGCACATCATGGTGATGGGAAAAGCCCCGGAGATCGCGGCGGCTGCAAACGAGATTGCCGAACAAGCGCAGGCGCGAGGCCTGCGAGTCCTGATAGATGATCGGCGCAAGGCATCCCCTGGGGTTAAGTTCAAGGATGCTGAACTGTTGGGAGTGCCGAACATCCTCGTGGTGGGCCGTGGCGTGGCTGATGGGGAGTTGGAGTTGCTGGATCGCCGCTCGGGCGCGAAGACCACTGTTCCAATGACAGAAGTCGTCGATCAGCTACTCAATCTTAGCGCCGTCGTTCGGGCTACTGGCTGAGCCTTGCGAGGTTGTCGTTGCCGGGACTGGAGCCTTCTGATCGGCCAGCGCGGTCGGGAACGCTTGCGGCTCCCAGCCCCACATCACCGCACGTGCCGTGGTCTCTTGCGCGGTCTGGCTGGCGTACTTGCGATCAGCGTCTTGCGTACTCGCGCTCAAGGCGACGTACAGGTCGGTAAGGCGCAACTCAATGGCGGCCGCCACGGCCATCGCCCCGGTGGCATTGGTGAGGGTCGGTACCTCAAAGGCCGCTGGCACTTCCGGGTTGAGATCCTGAGCCGACAGCGCGGCTCGGGCGCGATCCCGTGCCACTCGGTGAGCGTCAGTCGCACTCAGCGCCCTGGTTCGCTCTGCGCCCGCGAGTTCGGCGGTCAGAACACCGTAGCCAAAGATCGCAGCCTCTTCCCCTTCGGCCACGAGGGTCCACGCTTCGGTACTCATGCGTTGATCTTCTGTAGATAGGCGTTATGGCTAGCTTCTGACGCGCCGATGCGGACGAGCAACTCGATGACCTCGGTGTCTTCGGCGACAACGGCGGTTTCCGTACGCAGCCGCGCAGCCGTGCGTTCGGCTTTACGCAGCAGGTTTAGCGCTGCGGCCCGGTTGGCCGGCACCGTCGGCGCTGGCGCTGGTTCTGGAGCTTGCGCTAGATCGGCGGCGATTGCGCTTAAGTGCTGCGTGTGTTGGGTTCTGATCGGATCCAGCGCACCTGCAAGGTTTGGAATTGCAGCGATCACCGCGCTATATAACGCGATGAGTTCCTGTTCGGAGGCCACAGTCAACAGTTTCGGTTCCTCATCGGGGTCTGACGTAAATCCGGGGATGCTCGGTGCGGAGCAGCCGAGCAACCCCGCACTGATCCCAAGACCACCAGCGACCAAGACACTGCGGCGGGATACCGAGCCACGCGCCCACGGCATCCGCCTGCGCGGCGTAGGCGCTTGTTGAGACATGTGAACTCCGAGTTTGCAGCAACCCCGCCACTTTAGAACGTCGGTGGTAACCGGACCGACATTGGGGACACCGCGAGTTGAACTGTTTGCCCTGCGGGGGCTTAGACTTAGGAGCAGACCACCCGTCGGCCGTGAGTGTGACCTGACCGACTCTGAGGTCGCTGAACGGCCCAAGCGCCATTGTCCGACCGCGAGCGCAGAACTGCTGCCCGAACTGATCCATTGCCAGGGAGTACCGTGTCGCTCGCCAAACTGACCGCCCGCCTCAAACGAGACTTCCAGCCCATCCTCGCTAACGAGGGCTTGGACTTGGAAGATGTCCTCATCCAGGCTGCTGGCAAGCGGCAAGTCGTCCGCATCCTGGTGGACAAAGACGACGGGATCACCCTGGACGATGTCGCGGCGGCCACCAAGCGATTGTCGAGCGAGTTGGATCGGTCCAATGCCATGGGCGAGCGGTCCTATGTGCTCGAGGTCAGCAGCCCTGGGGTGGGCAGGCCCTTGACCGAAGAGCGGCACTGGCGTCGCAATACTGGCCGATTGGTGCGAATCGTTTTTCAAGAGGAGTCCGAGCCGCTGGTCGGGCGGATTGTCGCGGTGGCGGGCGCTGATGTGGTGATCGAAGCGGCCGATGCCGGCGGGGAGATGACCGTAGCTCGGTCAGGGATGCGCAAAGCCGTCGTACAGGTAGAGATGAACAACTCCGAGGGTGCAGGACCCAGCGACAAAGGGCGGAAGTAAGTGGATATCGATATTGCAGCGCTGAAGTCGCTGGTAAATGAGCGATCTCTGTCCTGGGACATGGTTGTCAACAGCATCGAGGAGGCCCTACTCAGCGCCTACCATCAGCAGGCTGCGGGAGAAGCCAAGGCGCGCGTGGAGCTCGATCGTACGACTGGTCATGTGACTGTGTATGTTGCCATGTTCAACGACGCAGGGGAGTTGATCGGAGAACACGAGGATACCCCCGAAGGTTTTGGGCGGATCGCCGCTGCAACGGCTCGTCAGGTCCTGATGCAACG
Organism: Actinomycetes bacterium; assembly: GCA_022600255.1. GTDB lineage: Bacteria > Actinomycetota > Actinomycetes > S36-B12 > JAHZKU01. Next base: position 7,914 of record JAHZKU010000274.1, read on the forward strand.
CTTGCGGCATGCCAATGCTGATCGCACCTTCGAGGACTTCGTGGGGCTCGAAGGAAACCTGGTGAGCGGGACCGTTCAACAGAGTCGGGATCCGGCGCTGAGTAAGGTGGATCTGGGCAAGGTTGAGGCTGAATTGCCCATCGGAGACCAAGTGCCGGGGGAGGAGTACAGCCATGGCCGCCGCATCAAATGTGTCGTCGTGGCAGTACGAAGAGGTGATCGCGCGCCTGTGATCACGCTCTCGCGCACCCACCCGGATTTGGTGCGCAAGCTATTTGCTTTGGAAGTGCCGGAAATCTCCGACGGTGTCGTACAGATTCATTCGGTCGCCCGCGAGGCGGGCCATCGCAGCAAGATTGCGGTGGGAACTAGTGCCCCCAACATCAACCCCAAGGGTGCCTGCATTGGACCCATGGGCCAGCGAGTTCGCCAGATCATGGCAGAACTATCGGGAGAAAAAATCGACATTGTCGACTACAGCACCGACCCGGCCGAGTTCATCGCTAGCGCCCTGTCCCCGGCCAAGGTGAAGCGGGTCGATATCGTCGATCTGACGGCGCGGTCGGCACAAGTGATTGTGCCGGACTACCAGTTGTCCTTGGCGATCGGCCGAGAAGGACAGAACGCCCGCTTGGCGGCTCGGTTGACCGGCTGGCGGATCGACATTCGCTCTGACGAAGACGATCCGGGCGAAGGAGCCGCGGGCTGACTTGGCTCGGAATGGACGGCCCGCCCATCGTGACGTCCCCGGTTGTTGTTGGGGTTGTTAGCGATTTGGCCTAATGCCGCTACACTGAACAGGTCGGATGCTCTCAGCGGGGGTATCTTCTAACGATAATGTTTAGCTAGGCCCGTAGTGGGACCAGGCTGAACAGCTGTTGAGGAGTCTTTGCGGGTGCCAGTCGCCAACCGGTCAGCGCGGCGGCGCACATGTATCGGCTGTCGCGAGAGGGCTAGCAAAACCGACTTGTTGCGTGTAGTGCTTTCGGAGTCGGTTGTGATTCCGGACTTTCACCAACGACATCATGGTCGAGGGGCCTATTTGCATCGCGAGCGCGGCTGCTTAGACTCTGCTCTGCAGAGACAAGCGTTCGGGCGAGCCTTGCGGGCCAGCGGACCGGTGTCGTTCGTGCAAGTTGAACAAGCGATACCTGGCAACAGTTCAACGACCAACCTTGGTTCTCAGAGCGGAGACGAGATGAGCACCCAATGATTCCTCAACCATGAGTAATCGATCCAACCATGGGGTTCGGCTGTAGAAAAGACACCGGATCCAGACAGGGAGAAACGTGTCAAAGGTCCGGGTTTACGAGCTCGCCAAAGAGCTTGGCCTCGAAAGTAAAGAGGTTCTCGACAAGTTGAACGACTTGGGCGAATTTGCCCGGTCGGCTTCATCCACCGTAGAACCACCCGTCGCGCGCAAGCTGCGCGAATCGATGGGCGCCAAAACCAAAACGACCACGGGACGACGTCGTTCCTCGGCAACGCGACGAGCACCGGCCCGCTCAGGCAGCGCTCGGGGCAGCGCAACACCGGCGCCAAAGCCGGCCGAGCCCGCCCCGGTGAGCAAACCCAGTTCGGCCCCGACGCCAGAGCAGACCGAGCCGTTGGCCCCGCCAGTCCCGGCTGCTGAGGCACCCTCCACCGTGACGGAGCCCAAGTTTGATGGGCCCGGTACGCCGTCCAGCAAGCCCACACCCGACCAGCCAGCCAAACCATCACGTGCCGCGGAAGCCCCCAAGCCTTCCCCGGCACGTCCGGCGCCAAGTCGTTCACCTCGCCCAGGGAACAATCCCTTCACGGGTAATACCGCTGCCCGCGCACCGGGCGGGGTACCAGGTGCCCCGCGGCCCACACCAGGCTCCATGCCACCACGTCCGCAAGGCGGCCGGCCATCCCCGGGCGGTATGCCCCAGCGGGGTCGTGGCGGTCCCGGCGGGCGCCCAGGCGGGCGTCCCGGTGGCGGCTACGGAGGTGGCCCAGGCGGGCGTCCCGGTGGCGGTTACGGTGGCGGTCCAGGCGGGCGTCCCGGTGGCGGTTACGGTGGCGGTCCAGGCGGGCGTCCCGGTGGACCCGGCGGACCCGGCGGACCCGGCGGGCCAGGGGGTCCTGGTGGTCGTCCAGGCGGTCCTGGTGGTCGTGGTCGGGGAAAACCCACCCGCGCCCGCAAGTCGCGCAGGGCGAAGCGGCAAGAGTTCGACAACATGGAAGCGCCGACAATCGGCGGCGTGCGCATCCCGCAGGGTGCTGGCCAAAAGGTCCGGCTACCGCGTGGCGCCAGTCTGACGGACTTCGCTGATCGCATCGACTCCAGTGCGGCTGACCTGGTGGCTGTCATGTTCAAGCTGGGCGAAATGGTGAATGCCACCCAGTCCGTAGACGACGATACGCTGAAGTTGCTAGGCGAGGAACTCGACTTTGTTGTTGAGATTGTTTCGCCGGAAGACGAAGACCGCGAGTTGCTCGAGCGCTTCGACCTGGACTTTGGTGAAGACGAGGGTGGACCGAAGGCATTGCAGCCCAGGCCACCCGTTGTCACGGTGATGGGTCACGTGGATCACGGCAAGACCAAGCTGTTGGATGCGATTCGCAAGGCCGATACCGCTGAGTCTGAGGCCGGCGGCATCACGCAGCACATCGGTGCCTATCAGATCCACACCGAAATTGGCGATGAGGACCGTGCCGTTACCTTCATCGATACCCCCGGTCACGAGGCGTTCACCGCAATGCGCGCCCGCGGCGCCCAGGTAACCGATATCGCGGTCCTCGTTGTTGCAGCCGATGATGGGGTCAAGCCACAAACCGTGGAGGCCCTGAATCACGCACAGGCCGCAGAAGTGCCGATTGTGGTGGCCGTCAACAAGATTGACAAGGAAGGCGCCGACCCGACCAAGGTGCGCACCCAGCTCACGGAGTATGGCCTAGTCGCCGAGGAGTTCGGCGGGGACGTCATGTTTGTCGAGGTCTCGGCAAAGGCGATGCTCGGCATTCAGGAACTGCTGGAAGCGATCATCTTGACCGCCGACGCTGCCCTGGAGTTGGAGGCCAATCCGGATCAGGACGCGCAGGGTGTTGCCATTGAGGCGCACCTTGATCGTGGTCGAGGCGCAGTCGCCACCGTGTTGGTGCAACGGGGAACATTGCGTCCCGGTGTGTCGATTGTTGCCGGAGACGCTCACGGCCGCGTGCGGGCCATGATGGACGAGCACGGTGAACCGCTCACCGAGGCACTCCCTTCTCGCCCAGTTCAGGTGACGGGTCTGACGTCGGTGCCCGGGGCAGGAGACTCTTTCCTAGTTGTGGACGAGGACCGTATCGCGCGTCAGATCGCGAACTCGCGTCAGGCCCGTGAGCGCAACGCTCAGCTGGCCAAGGCACGTCCGCGCAAGACGCTGGAAGAGTTCATGACGGCGGCCGAACAGGGCGAACTGCAGGAACTAAACCTGATCCTGAAGGGCGACGTGTCCGGTTCTGTGGAGGCGCTGGAGGACGCTCTGCTGAATCTGGACATCGGCGAGGGGGTCAGCCTGCGCGTGATCGACCGGGGTGTTGGTGCTATCACCGAGACCAACGTCATGCTCGCGGCAGCATCCGACGCGGTCATCATTGGCTTCAACGTTCGTCCGCAAGGCAAGGCCAACCAGTTGGCCGATCGCGAGGGTGTGGACGTCCGGTTCTACTCGGTGATCTACTCCGCTATTGACGACATCGAAGCCGCACTAAAGGGCATGCTGAAGCCGGAATACGAAGAAGTCGCCTTGGGCTCCGCCGAGATCAGGGATGTTTTCCGTTCCAGCAAGCTGGGGAACATCGCGGGCTGTATCGTGCGGGACGGTTTGATTCGGCGCAACTCTAAGGCGCGTTTGGTGCGCGACGGCGCAGTTGTGGGCGATAACCTCACCATCTCATCCTTGCGACGCTTCAAGGACGATGTCACCGAGGTTAAGGATGGCTACGAGTGCGGTATCGGACTCGGCACCTTCAACGACATCAAGGTGGGGGATGTCATCGAAACGTTCGAGCAGCGCGAGAAGGAACGTAAGTAGCCTCGGTGTACCGAATGTCCGCGCAACTGTCATTCGGTACACCTCGGCATCACTGGACGTAGATCATGACGAGGAGTAGCCCATGACAGACCACAAGGCCCGTGTCCGCCGGCTGGCGGACCGTATCCAAGTGGTGGTGGCCGAGATCTTGGAACGTCGCGTCAAGGATCCCAGGCTAGGTTTTGTCACGCTGACGGACGTTCGGGTCACGAATGACCTTCGCGAAGCAAGCATTTTCTACACCGTGTTGGGCGATCCTGCGGAACGTACTGACACCGCAGCCGCCTTGGATTCGGCCAAAGGAATGATCCGCAGCGAAATGGGCCAAGCCCTTGGGGTGAAGTTCACCCCAACAATCACGTTCATCGCTGATGCCGTTCCGGAGAATGCCGCGCACATTGATGAACTGTTAAAGCAAGCGGCCGCTTCAGATGCCAAGATTGCCGAGCAGTCCGCAGCCGCGGAGTTCGCCGGGGGCGCGGACCCGTACCGGGCAGAGGACGATCCTGATGATGAAGCGGCTGACTGAATCGCTTCCAGGCACGACCGAGTTTGGTGTCCTGCTGCTGGATAAGCCAGCAGGTCTGACTAGTCACGATCTGGTTGCGCAAGCGCGCCGGCAGTTGCGGCAACGGCGCGTCGGCCACGCTGGCACGTTGGATCCGGCCGCCACGGGATTGATGCTCCTAGGGGTCGGCCGTGCCACCCGGTTGCTCACTTGGCTGGTGGGCGCCGATAAGACATACCTCGCCACGATGCGGTTCGGTTGCAGCACAACTACCGATGACGCTCAGGGAGAACCTCGCCAGTGGGGTCGGACCGATCACCTCACCGAGGCCGACATCACTGCCGCCTTCAGCAGATTTCGCGGGCCGATTCGCCAAGTGCCTTCGACCATATCGGCAGTTAAGGTGGATGGGGTCAGAGCGTATAAGCGCGCGCGGGCCGGTGACGAGGTCGATCTCGCAGAACGTGCCGTCACGATCTACGAGAACGAGATCACCGGGCTCGCACGTGGCGACTCGACGCCAGGGGACTACATTGACGTGCATTGCCGGGTGCGGGTCAGCAGCGGCACCTATGTCCGGGCGTTGGCGCGTGACATCGGTTCAGAACTGGGCTGTGGGGGACACCTGCGCACGCTGCGTCGCACCCAGATCGGCCCGTTCTGCGTGACGGAGGCCCAGCAACTCTCACCACTGCAGCGTCCGACCGAGTCCAGCCCGGGACACGCAACCCCGACCGATGGGCCTGGCCAACTGGCGAGGCAGTTGTTGGCACCGAGTGAGGTAGCCCAGCGTGCGCTGCCGACTGTGATCGTGTCGGCACCAGAAGCAGCCTTTGTCTGTTCCGGACGCCGGATCACCGCGGACGCTGATCACGATGCGACCGCGCTGCTAGACGCGCAGGGACAACTCCTGGCGATCGCAACCGCACAGGACGGCTTGTGGCGTTACAAGGTTGTGTTTTGTGCGGGGGAGCGATCACGGATCGCCCCGACAACAGCGATGGAACTCGAGCCAGAATGAATGAGAATGGGCCGATGACCAACCAACAACCGCTGGCCGAAGCAACAACACCCGCGTCGACCGCAGGCGCCCAGGGGACGACCGACAATGGGTGTGTGGTTGTGATCGGGGTGTTCGATGGCGTCCACCGGGGCCATCGCAGCATCATCCGTCACGCGCAGGACCATGCACAACGGCTGAAACTCCCGCTAGTCGTGCTGACTTTTGATCCTCACCCGATGGCAATTCTGCGGCCCGCAGCCGCGCCGAGGGCCCTGGCCACGGTCGAGTATCGCAAGCGACTGCTGCAATCGGCCGGTGCCGATGCGGTCGTCGTCATTGACTTTGATGCCGATGTTGCGCACCTTAGTCCAGCGGCGTTTGTCGATGACTACTTGGTGAAACGCCTGTCGGCCCGCGTGGTGGTTGTGGGCGAGAACTTTCGATTCGGCCAACGGGCCGCAGGTGCGGTGGCGGACTTACAGATCCTGGGGCGCGATCGTGGCTTCACCGCAGAAGGACTGCCCCTAGTGGCCGATGCCAGCGGGCTGATTTGGTCGTCAACCGAAATCCGCAGTCTCGTTGCGGCGGGAGATGTGACCGGTGCCGCGGAAGGCTTGACCAGACCTCATCGTGTAGAAGGTACGGTCGTGCTCGGTGATCAACGCGGGCGCGACTTGGGCTTTCCGACGGCAAACCTGGCTCTTCCCGATAACCTCGCGGTGCCGGGGTCTGGGGTGTATGCCGGGTGGCTGGTCCGCGATCCCTACGGTGCACCCGCCGCACTTCCGGCGGCGATCAGTGTGGGAAACAACGCCACCTTCGGAGGAACCGAACTCCGAGTTGAGGCCTTTGTCTTGGATGCGGATGGCTGGCTGGAGTTGTACGACGAGTTTGTGGCGATCGACTTCGTAGCCCGGCTACGTGGGATGGAGAAGTACGAGTCTGTGGCTGCGCTGACTGCGCAGATGGAGCAAGACGTCGCTGCGGCCCGCGTGGCCTTGCAGTAGCGAATCGGGCCCTGAGGCACCGGTGGGCAGTTCAGAGCTCGTCGGTTACGGACACACCCGGATGATCGTGGGCGTCAACGCGCCGCATCACGATGCTCACAAACACCAAACCGAACATCAGATACCCGGCGAAATCTGGCCAGAACCACGCCACCGGCGCGACCAAGATCAGGTAGGCCGACATGACCCATGACCGTAACCCGCCTAGTGCCTGCGGATTGGCGTCCTCAACCAGCAACTCCGGGTGGGTGCGCGCGTGTCGGGAGATGAGCGCCAAGAGGATTGAGAGTCCCGCGAGCGTTAGGCAATACAACGTGCCCGTACCATCCTCGAACGAGTTCTCGGTGGATTGGGAGGACAAGAACGGAAGGAAGACAATAAGCAC
>JAHZKU010000275.1 GCA_022600255.1 Actinomycetes bacterium
CGATCTGCGACGTACGACCACCTGTGAACACAAACCCACGCCGCGCGGATTTGGTCGGACCATCAGCCCCGTGGCATTGTGAGCAGGTAGCCTTGGGTCGTTTTTGGCTCAAGAGTCCTGTTCTCACCCCACCGGTTTTGGAGTAACTGTGCTCAAGGAATTCAAAGACTTCATCATGCGCGGAAACGTGATCGACTTGGCCGTCGCTGTTGTCGTTGGCGCTGCGTTCGGTGCGGTGGTGACCGCACTGGTGGATTCACTCATCATGCCGCTGATCGCGCTGCTGGTCGGGCAGCCCAACTTCAATGAACTCGCCTTCACGATCAACGACACCACCTTCCAGTACGGCGTCTTCCTAACAGCGGTGGTGAACTTCCTGTTGATCGCCGCCGCCATCTTCCTCTTTGTGATCAAACCCATCACAGCCGTAAACGCTCGTTTTGCGAAGGACGAGGAAGCTACAGAACGGGAATGTCCCGAGTGCCTCAGCGAGGTTTCGGTCAAAGCGACCAAGTGCAAGTTCTGCACCAGCGAACTCACCCCCACGGCCTAAGACCCAGCCAAGGCCGCGCTATTCGGCTTGGAGATCGCTAGTTACCTCCAGTCGTTGCACCTGTACCCCGGCGGGCAGCTGCAGGATCGAGATGATCAGGTCCGTGAACTCGGCCAGGCCTAGGCCCGTGGCTGCCGCCGCATCTCGATCGGCCTGCGTTGACACCGCGGGGAAGCCTGGCCGCGGCGATGCGGGACTGTGGTGGATCTCGGTATCCCGGACATAACCGGGTGCGACCGACGTGACCCGGACGCCCTCATCGCGCAACTCCTTGCGCAGCCCCTTGCTGATCGCTTCGACCGCGTGTTTGGTCGCTGCGTACACCGTATTGCGCGGGCTCAGGACGCGGTGGCCGCTCATGGACGAGATGTTGATGATCTGCCCATGGCCCGACCGGACCAGGTAAGGGATGGCGGCTTGGCAGATCGCCAGCAAGCCCGTCACGTTCACTGCGAACATCTCGGCCCAGTCGGCCGGATTTCCGTGCCTGACCGACCCAGGTCGGGTGAGGCCAGCCGCATTGACGACAGCGTCTAGACCGCCCAGTTCGCGTGCGGCGGTATCGACAACCTGGCCGCATGCATCCGAATCCGTGACGTCTAGACGCAACGCAAGGGCGCCGGTGGCCAAAATCTTCTCCGTGCGCCGGGCCACGCCAACCACCTTGGCACCCTGTTCCACTAGCCGTTGGGTCGTCGCCCGGCCGATACCCGAGGAGGCTCCAGTGACAAGAACGCGCTGCTGGGAATCCATGACTCGATTCTTCTCAGTTTCGGCTCTGGCTGCAACGAAGTGCGCCAATCAGTCGGGACTATCCCGGAATCTGTGTAACTGGGTCAGCGTGTTGGGTGGAATCCGCTCTTGATTTCTTGCCATCCCACGCGCATGTCCCAGGGAGTTGGGCAGAGTGGCCATCCTGCTCGTGTGATCTGTGGAACCGTGGCGACGTGATCGTTGCCCAGTTGACCACGCCAGCACTCGTGGCGCTGGTTCTTGCTCTTGTGACGGCCTTGGTCGATTGGTGGGCTGTCGCAACGGCGCGCAGTCGGGTGGAGTACGTGGCCAAGCCGGGCGTCATGGTCTTCCTCATCGCCGCCGCAGCGCTCCTGGAGCCGTTGGACCCCAGCATTCGCATCGCCTTTATCGTCGCCTTGGCGCTCGGACTCGTTGGCGACGTCTTCCTGATGTTTGACCGCTTTATTCCTGGAGCGGGGGCTTTCCTCCTGGGGCACATCGGATACATCGTTGGCCTGGCACTGGCAGCGCGGTGGGCTCCGGGCCTGTTCTTGGGCGTGCTGTTTGTGGCCCTGTTGATGATTCCGGGGCAGCGCATCGTGCGATCTGCATGGCAGAAGTCGCCGGTTCTTGGAGGCATCGTGGCGGGCTACATGGTGGCCTTGGCGGGAGTTGCCATCCTTGGGCTCGGTTCCTACTCCTGGTACGCAGCGGTGGGTGTGGTGTTCTTCTCGGTCTCAGATGCCCTGCTGGCTTGGAGTCGATTTGTGGCCCCGGCGGCTGGTGGTCGTGTGACCGTGCACATCACCTACCACGTCGGACAGGCCCTGCTCGTCTTGGCGCTTCTGACCCTAGGCAGTTGATCCGCTCAGAGCAATCAGTCGCTCAGTCGGGCTCGCGCGAGCCCACAACCGACAGTGGTAGGTTGCCACCCATGACAAATGCTCGGTTGCGCCCTGCTGTCCTGATCTCGATTCTGGTGGCGGTGTTGGGCGTTTGCGCCCTGTTGCTGACCCCTGCGAAGGCCGAGACCTTCGACTACTGGTCGTTGTGGGAGGTCGAGAATGGGGAATGGGTACCGACCGACGTGGGGGCCTCGGACCTTGAGGTGCAGAACGAATCCGTGATTGCGGCAAAGTATGTTCGCACTGAAGCCACCCCGACCGCGAGCGACGCACCATCGCAGAGCACCAGCTATGCCGATCTTTGTTCCGACTCGACGTCGGACAGCTCGGGTCTGGATGTCGCTGTTGTTCTTGACTACGGTGATCCGGACTTGAACCCCAGCGAGGAAGCCACGCCGAAGGCGGTCGTGGAGTGCGTCACAGTGCCGTCCCCGGGAACGGGCGCGGCAGCGTTATCGGCCGCCGCAACCGTGACCGCCGATCAGGCCGGCTTCATCAGTGCAATCAACAGTTACCCGGCCAGCGTGCCCACCGAATCCGCTTCTGTCCCCGCGGCCAATGAACCGGTAAACGAGGACATCGAAACCAGCGCGCCCGGGCTGAGCTTGATCTGGCTGCTATTGATCATCGGTTTTGTCGTGTTGGTTATCGCCGTGGCCGTGGCCCTCTACCGGCGCAACCGACAGTCGTCTTCGGACTGGGACGACACCCCTTCGGCGTAGTTGGGGCGTCGGACGCACGGCTGTCGATCCCGCAGCGGTGGCCACATGTGCCAAAGCCGTGGACGCAAAGGATGAGTTGCTCCTGGCTGCGAACGCTGTCGCCGGACGCCGTCTTGCGGGTTTGTGGGCGTGAGCCCCGGTACAGTCTTGCGTCAGGATGCGGCGCCGCTAGCGTTAGACTTGAGTCTTTGTGAGGCGATTGCCGGTTCGGAACCAGTCACACTGGAGCGTTTGGCGAAGGATCCGGTCCTCGCCCCTGCTGACACCAGAACAACCGCCACCGGACGGGCTGACCTACGGGATGAAGACCGGTGATCGAGTTCAACTGCCGTGATCGTGGCGTCAATGCCACAAACCACGCTAGAACCAGGAGGCGCGCTAGCGTCGACGAGACAGTTTAGGGCGCAGACGCAGCGCTGAGATGGGAGTAGATCGTGACTGAGGCCGCCGCAGAGTTCGACGTCCAAGCCATGGAACAGCGCTGGCTGCCCGTATGGGATGAACTCGCTCCATTCGCAGCCACCGATCTTTCTGATGGTCGCGAGCCGATGTATGTCCTAGACATGTTCCCTTACCCCTCGGGTGATCTTCACATGGGGCACGCGGAGGCCTACGCCATCGGGGACGTGGTTGCGCGGTATTGGGTACAAAAGGGCCGCAACGTGCTGCACCCGATTGGCTGGGACGCCTTTGGGTTGCCCGCAGAGAACGCCGCGATCAAGCGGGGGATTGATCCTGCCGCTTGGACGTACGCCAACATTGAACAGCAGAAGGCTTCGATGCGGCGGTACGCCTGCTCGTTCGACTGGAATCGGGTTCTGAACACGTGTGATCCGGACTACTACACCTGGAACCAGTGGTTGTTCCTGCAGATGTACGACCGGGGCTTGGCCTATCGCAAAGACAGCAGCGTGAACTGGTGTCCCAACTGCCAGACCGTCTTGGCTAATGAGCAGGTGGTGGGCGGTCGATGCGAACGCTGCGACACGTTGGTGACCAAGAAGAACCTGAACCAGTGGTACCTACGCATCACCGACTATGCCGATCGGTTGCTGCGCGACATGGATCAACTGGAGGCCGGTTGGCCGGAGAAGGTGCTGTCCATGCAGCGCAACTGGATCGGCAAATCGACCGGGGCAACGGTGCAGTTTGAGATCGAGGGTCGTGCTGATCCGGTGGAGGTCTACACCACCAGACCGGACACCTTGTATGGGGCTACGTTCTTCGTGGTCGCGGCCGACTCAGCCTTGGCGGCCGAACTTGTTGATGGTACGGACGCAGAACCGGCCTTTGCGGAGTATCTGACTGCGGTTCGCGCGACTAGCGATATTGACCGGATGAGCATCGAGCGAGAGAAAACCGGCGTCTTCCTGGGTCGGTTCGCCATCAACCCGGTGAACGGCGAGCGCTTGCCGATTTGGGCGGCCGACTACGTCTTGGCGGACTACGGCACCGGCGCCATCATGGCCGTCCCGGCTCACGACCAACGCGATCTGGATTTTGCACGCACGTTTGATCTGCCGATCCGGGTCGTGGTGGCCTCCGAAGATGATCCCGCAGCAACGGGGGTGGCCACTGCGGACGATGGCCCGCACATCAACTCCGGGCCCCTAGATGGTCTGGACAAGGATTCCGCGATTGCCCGCATCATCGCGGTCTTGGAGGAGCGCGGGACAGGAACCCCCTCGGTGAACTACCGACTGCGCGACTGGTTGATCTCGCGTCAGCGGTACTGGGGTACGCCGATCCCGATCATCCATTGCGACAACTGTGGTGAGGTTCCCGTACCGACCGCGGATCTTCCCGTGAAACTGCCAGACGCCGCTGGGCTAGATCTGAAGCCAAAAGGCACCTCGCCCCTCGGCGCAGCGACCGAGTGGGCGAACGTGACCTGCCCGGACTGCGGGGCCGCCGCCAAGCGGGACGCCGACACGATGGACACGTTTGTGGACTCGTCCTGGTACTTTTTGCGCTTCTTGGATCCGCACAAGGCTGATGGCCCGTTTGACCCGGATTTGGCCCGGACGTGGATGCCTGTGGATCAGTATGTCGGCGGGGTGACCCACGCGATTCTGCACTTGCTGTATGCGCGCTTCTTCACCAAGGTGCTGTTCGACATGGGGATGTTGGCAACCAACGAACCATTCCAGAAACTGCTCAACCAGGGCATGGTGCTGATGGACGGCTTTGCCATGTCCAAATCGCGGGGGAACTTGGTCAAACTCACCGATGAGTTGGATGCGCACGGGGTGGACGCTGTGCGGATTGCGATGGTGTTCGCCGGTCCGCCCGAAGACGACGTGGATTGGGCTGATGTATCGGCCGCGGGCGCCAAGCGGTTCTTGGCTCGGGCCTGGCGACTGGCCCAAGACGTCGGTCAACCCGCCAAGTCCACTGATCCAGCGGACGGTGATCGAGCCACACGGCAGGCCACTCACCGAGCTGTCCACGATGCCGAAACCGCCGTGGAATCACACCGCTTTAACGTCGCGGTCGCGCGCACGATGGAATTGGTGAATGTGCTGCGCAAGGCCATCGACACTGGCCCAGGCGCGGGCGATCCGGCGGTACGCGAGGGAGTCGAAGCCGTCGCCGTATTGCTCTCGCTAGTTGCGCCATACACAGCCGAGGATATGTGGGCGGCGCTGGGGCATGAACCCAGTGTGGCGCGCGCGGGCTGGCCTCAAGTGGATCCGGATCTGGTCAAGCAGGATGCCCTGACGTGTGTCGTGCAGATCAGAGGCAAGGTGAAGGCCCGCCTTGAAGTGTCCCCGGAGATCTCCGCAGCGGAGTTGGAACAGTTGGCGCTGTCCGCCCCAGAGATCGTTGCCTTGCTAGCTGATACGCCGCCACGGCGTGTGATCGTGCGGGCACCCAAACTGGTCAATATCGTCCCGGCGTAGGCCTGGGCAGGGATACTCGCTAGCCTTTGCTCATGTCAGGCGTCGCGATCGTTACCGATTCCACCTCCTATCTGCCTAAGGAGATGGTCGAGAAGTACGCCATCACGGTTGTGCCGGTCAACGTGATCATCGATGGGCAGGTGTACGAAGAGGGCCGGGACATCAGCCCGGCCGAAGTGGCCGAGGCGCTGCGGGAATCGCGTATGGTTTCCACCTCAAAACCAACACCGGCCCGGTTCACGCAGGCATATGAATCACTTGCCGAGGCCGGGGCGAAGGCCATTGTCTCTATTCATGTTTCCTCGGATCTATCCAGCACCTACGATTCTGCCTTGCTGGGCAGCAGAGACGCGCCCATTCCGGTCACAGTGGTCGACTCGCGTACGGTCTCGATGGGATTGGGTTATGCCGCGGCCGACGCTGCGGTTGCCGCGGCTGCGGGTGCCACGGCGGCGCAAGCAGGTGAGGTTGGTCTGCAGACAGCATTGGCCACCTCGGTGCTGTTCTACGTGGACAAGCTCGAGTATCTGAGGCGGGGCGGTCGGATCGGCGCCGCGCAACGGGTGATCGGCTCCGCCCTGGCTGTGAAGCCCATTCTCCATGTCGCGAATGGACAGGTGGAGCCGCTTGAGAAGGTGCGGACGCGCGGCAAAGCGATTTCCCGGCTCGTGGATCTGGCCGTCGAAAAGGCCACCCCCGGACCGGCGCGAATCGCGATTCAGCATCTAGGCGCCCAAAACTACGCCGAGCGGATGCAAGCTGAAATCAACGACCAACTCCCCAACGATGAGCTCGTCTTCGGCGAAATCGGAGCGGTTGTGGGCGCCCACGTCGGCCCCGGGATGCTCAGCGCCATCGTGAGTCCGGGCGAGCCCGTCTGATGTCGGGCAGCCAGATCGCTGTACTGGTGGCGGCTGCGGTTGTGGGATATCTGGTTGGGGCGATCAATCCGGCGACCCTTATTGCCAAGACCCGTGGCATTGACCTCAAGGAGATTGGTTCAGGGAATCCGGGCGCCACGAATGCCAGTCGCGCGATGGGCAAGAAGACCGGAGTCTTGATCGGAGTGCTTGACGTACTCAAGGGTTTCCTACCCGCTCTCGCCTTTGGGCTGTTGGCTGGCACTGGGGCCGCCGAACTCGCCGGATTTGCCGCTGTGGTTGGCCACATCACGTCTCCGTTCCTGCGCGGCCGGGGTGGTAAAGGTGTCGCCACCACACTCGGTGCCGTACTGGGCGCACAGCCGCTGTGGGTGCCATTCCTGCTCATCGCGTTTGCGGTTGGTTACCTGATCACCAAACGTGTTGGAATCGGGGCGGTTTGTGGGGCTGCCGTACTATTCGTGGCGGCCTGGTTCACGCCGGGTTTGGATGCCACCTTGTTTGGCGTAGGCATGGCGTTACTCGTGATTGGTAGGCATTGGCGCAACATCGGCGCGGCCTGGCGCGACTGGCGGCGCCCAACCGGCCCCGATCTGCTGGAGTGAGAGTGAGCGGCCCCTGCGGATAGCGCGAACCTGCTGGTGCTCGTGAGGTTCATCTGGGCTTGTTCCATCCGGTTAGAGTTCCCACCAATGGGTTTGTTCCCTGCTCCAGTTGATCGCGACGCTTCCGACTTCATCGGTTCGCAAGAGGACGTCGGACTCCTGCTCGAACGCGGCGAGGCTAGCTGCGGAGGGATGGCCATATTCGTTGCCGATTCCGGAACTGACGACCGCCACACTGGCATCCAGCCATCCAGGAAACCGCGCGCTCATGTCAGCGGAGCCGTGGTGGGGGACCGTCGCGAATCTAGTAGCGGCCACCGGGTGATCCGCGGCCAGATCCGCTTGGGTTTCCTCTTCGATATCCCCGGTCGTGATCGCCGCGGTGGCATCGGGCCAAGTGAACTGAATGACCAGACTGCCGTTGTTCTTGTTGGCCATGGTCGGGGCCTGTGGCGGCCATAGGATGTCTGCGGTGAGATCTCCGGTGTGCAGTTGCTGACCGCGTTGTAGCAACTGGGGTCGCTGGTGGGCGTTGGATAGCTCAGTCAGGCCGGCGGGGTCCAAATGGGCAGCGGTGACGTAAACGGCTTGGGTCGGAATCTGGGCAAGCACAGCGCTCAGTCCGCCCACGTGGTCTTGGTGAAGATGCGTCAGGAAAATGGCGGTCAAAGACTCGACCTCCGCGGCCCGCAAACACTGAAGTGCGCCAGCTGCTGTTGGGCCAACGTCAACGAGAACCACCGTGGCCTCCGCCCGTAGGAGCGTGGCGCTACCTTGTCCAACGTCACATGCCACGGCACGCCACGTTGCTGGCTCCGAATGCCGACTTGGGGGTGCCGCTACGGCCGCAACCCCGAGAGCGAGCGCGAACACCAAGGGGGCCACCAGCAGGCTTTGTCTGGGCCGCGACCGTGCAGCCGATGTGACGGTGTCGGCGACGGCGCTCACACAGCGTTTCGACCAAGAACCAACCCGGGGGGATCGCCACGAGTGTCGGACCCATAGAGTCCATTGCGGCGGCAGTGTCTGCTGGACACCGCCTGCTTTCACCAGGACAAGAACGCCGCAGAGTCCCGCAGCTAAGGCCCATCTCCAACTGACGACGGCCCATTGCATGCCTGCGCCCCAATCGGCGACGACGTTGATCCACGACCCCATCCAAATGGCGGGTGTGGCGACCAGAGCGGCAAGAGCTGGCAGAAAGACCCCCAGCAGCGTTGCGAACAGTCCCAGTATCGTGATGGGCACAACCAGTGGGGCCACGACGAGATTCGCGGGTACAGCGATCAACGAAACCTGATTCCCGGTCAATAGCAAGAGCGGTGCGGTAGCAATCTGCGCAGCGACCGTCACAACCACGGCCAAGATGATCCAACGAGGGACCCAAGCCAACCAAAGCCATGACGCGGCCCGCCGCTGCCAGCGACTGGCTAGGGCCAGCAGCCCAGCGGTGGCCAGGATACTCAACCCAAAACCCAGCGATAGGGCCAGCGCCGGATCCAGCAGTAGGAGCAGCCAAGCGGCTAGGAATAGGACCGGCAGGCCAGCGCTGAAGCCCCCGCGGGCCAAGCCGATCATCGCCACCGCTCCCATGGCACCGGCGCGCAAAACACTCGGCTGGGGGCCAACGAGCAGAACGTAGCCGAGCAAGGCGGCTAGGCCAACCAGAACCTGACCGGGAACACCCACTCGCCGCAATCGCAGAAGGCCGAGGACCAAGATCAGAACGATCGCCGTATTGCCTCCCGAAACAGCCGTCAGGTGAGACAGTCCTGTGGCTTGCATGGTGGTTGCGAGTGCGACGCTCTGTCCGGACTCGTCCCCGATCGTCAGCCCGGCCACCAGACTGGCACCCGCACTGTCCTGGCCTCGTAGGGCAGTGTCCAGTCCGTCCCGGAACCTGTTGAGTCCTGTTTGAAGCCAGCCTGGTTCCGCGACGAGTCGCGGCGCACCTTTTGCCCGCAGCAGCGGCACAATGCCAGTGCCATGCTCAATTGGGATCGGCTCGGCTAGGGTGACCACCCGCGACCCGATGGAAATCTCGGCCCAACTGGCCTCACCGATTACGATCACCGGCGTTGACAAGGAGGTTTGTGCGGTCGCGACGAGTTGCGCGCGCAGCGTGCGCTGCCCGGTCTGCCAGGGCTGGGTGGTTTTCACCCGCTTCGCCGCGCTCTGCACCTCAAGTTCCACCAGGCCGGGACCTTGCAGGTCTGGTGGTAGCGCTCGTGCGGTCTGGGCCAAGCCGCATGTGATCAGTCCAATGCAGCTGGCTGCGAGAACAAACAACACCGGCCAGTACGAGGGTTTGCTCCAACATTTCGGACCTGACTGCGACGGCGATGCGGGCCCGCGTCGGTGTCGCCCTAGTTGTCGCGGTGCGGTTGCCTGCTGGGCCGCCCAAGCAGTGGGACCGACGCACCCGGCCTCACTCCCTCGCGCGCTCACGCCGCCCCTGGGTGGCC
>JAHZKU010000276.1 GCA_022600255.1 Actinomycetes bacterium
CCTTTCGGTCGCGAGCCAGTACATCCGCTCTCACGTGAGTGTACGGTTCATCGCTCAGTCCCGCGCCCGGATCAAGCAGCCCTTGACCGCCTGGGCCGATCGGGCGACGTGCTGTGGAAAGTGTTGCCAACAAGGTCGGGGCTTCATCTCTCTAGCAACAACGAGCTTGGAGTGAACATGAGTAGCTGCTTGGAATGTCATGAGAGAGTGCCGGATCACACCTACTTGACCAGCCACGAGTTGTGCGAGGCCTGTGCAGCAACTGGATTGCGGCTGCCGACGGGGCGCAAGACCACGCACAGCTACGCTCGAGCCGCCTAGCAGTCGAACCGCTAGGCGCCGCCCGCTCTACGGCGATGGACCTTGCTGCTTAGCCCCTTCCTCGGACGCCGTAGTACGGGAAGGCCCTATAGAGGGGGCGAAGGTTGGGGGCGCCTAATCCGGAAATATCGTGTAGAGCGGCCATCCGGGAACAGGGGCTGCCATCGCGGGCAAGTCCGGGATCGCTCTAGCAGGCGTCTTGGTCTTGGCACCTTTCTGATACGAGGGTTTGGAGAACAACAAACCGGGTCACCTGGCCTAGCCCGGAGATCAGGAGATACCCACCACGTTGCCGATTCTGCCGAATCGGGCGTGGCGTGGATGCAGGATCGCTATCGTGCAGCGTGGGAACAAGAATGATGCGCACGTCACGACGAAGTCTGATCTTTGGGATGTCGCTGCTGCTGGCTACACCTTCGGTGAGTCTGGCAGTAGCGGGGGCAGCCAACGCCGCTGAGACCAGTACCAGCGTCAGGTCAGGGGCAGTCGTTGCGACCCCGAAGATGGGCACCCAGCCGAAGAGTCAGGTCTCGGCGGCCGCGAGCTGGGGGACCAAGCCGCGTACGGCGCGGAACCCCGTTGTTCCAGAGCAATGCGGCACAAACATCACACTTGTCTTGGACGCCTCAGGCTCGATTGGCGGTAACAACAACAACGTCAGAAATGCCGCGCGGTCATTCCTCGATTCACTCAAGGACACGGGTTCGCAAGGTCGTGTCTTGGACTTCGCGACCGGCGTGCGCCAAACGGCCCCGATGAGTTTGATCACGGGATCATCACTCAGCGGCGGTGGCATTCACGATGATGCCCTGAATGCCTACTATCGCAACGGTCAAAAAGGTGTTCCGATCACTGGCCGGAGCTGGCACTACCGGGGTAGCGGAAACCCGACATCAACCCGTCGCTACACCGGACCCTTCAATGCGTCCTCGAACAACGAGCGGCAATACACGAACTGGCAAGCTGCCCTTGAGGAGTCCAGTGGTCAGGGGACGGAATTGGTGGTCTTTATCACCGATGGGGATCCCAGCGCCGCGACCTCAAATGGGAAAAGCAACCAGGGGTTGGATGCCCCGCCACACGTGCCTGACTACCTGATCAAACTTGATCGCAATGATGGCCAGGACTACTCATTCTGGAAGGGAATCAATGCTGCGAACGATCTGAAAGCCTCTGGAAGGAACCCGAGGGTCCTAGCCGTCGGCGTTGGTAAGGCGCTCAGCAACAACACCAGTTTGAATCGCCTCAAGGCCGTTGCGGGACCGGATGTCTACGACGGTACTGGGAGCTTCGATATCAACGTTGATGACGTCACCACGGTCCGCGACTTTAACCGGCTCGGGGAGTCTCTGAAGAAGGTAGCGACCGAACTCTGTTCCCCGTCGGTTACTATCACCAAGCTGGCGCAGACAGCCGATAGTGCGCAATACGTGCCCACTCAAGGTTGGGACATGACGGTGAGCCCCAGCGTCCCGAGTGGTACGTATACCTGGACCCAACCCGACAAGGGAGACCCGCCCGGTCCAAAGACTTTGACGACAAACAGCAATGGACAGGCGCAGTTCCAATGGGAACCCTCGGGATCGGTGACTTCAACAGCGCAAATCTCCGAGACCGTCAAGAATGGGTACACGTTCAATTCGGCCAGTTGTCGAAGACTAGATGACGGTGTTCCCTCTAATGACCCACCGTTCGTTAATGGCTCGGCGACGTTCACCTCGAAGAGTTTCGACATCCCAGTGGGCCCCGAGGCGATTGTCACCTGTGAGTACCGGAACAGTTTTGACTACGCTCCCGGCATCTCCCTCACCAAACGAGCAGCCGACGATCCAGTACGCGGCAACGCGAACGGTTGGGACGAGACCTACACGTTTGAGGTGAAGAACACCGGCAATGCCCCACTCAATGGCGTTGCGGTCTCTGATAGCAAGTGCCAGTCCATCTCCGGCCCGACTGGGGACACGAACCTGGACGGTTGGCTGGATCAGTCTGAGACTTGGACTTACACGTGTACCCGAAAGATCAGTCACCCTACAACGGACCAAGACATCACCGAACCGAACACGGCCGACGTGATCGCGGTGGATCCAAACAAGACGCTCGTTAGCGCCACTGCCCAAGTTTCAGTCTCAGTCAAAACACCCGCAATCAAGGTGGACAAGGTTGCCACGCGACCTGACGGTACGTTGATCGGACCAACCGACGAGGTTCCGGCAG
>JAHZKU010000277.1 GCA_022600255.1 Actinomycetes bacterium
GGCGATGACGCGGGAGCCGATGGCGGCCTGGATCGGCACCTCAAACTGTTGCCGCGGAATGAGTTCGCGCAGCTTCTTGGCGATGGCGATTCCGTAGGGATAGGCGCGGTCCCTGTGCACGATGGCCGAGAATGCGTCAACTGGCTCGCCATTTAGCAGGATGTCCACTTTCACCAAGTCCGACTCCTGCTCTCCTGAAGGTTCGTAGTCCAGGGACGCGTACCCACGGGTGCGGGATTTGAGGGCGTCAAAGAAGTCGAAAACGATCTCGGCCAGTGGCAATGTGTAGCGCAGTTCCACGCGATCCGCACTGAGATAGTCCATGCCCAACATGTCACCGCGCCGCGATTGGCACAACTCCATGATTGTGCCGACGTATTCGGACGGCGCGATCACTGTGGCTTTGACAATCGGCTCGCTGACGGAAGCCACTTTGCCGGGCGGAAACTCGCTGGGGTTGGTGACGGTGAACGCGGCACCGTCCTCCATCGCCACGCCGTAGACCACACTCGGTGCTGTCGCGATCAGGTCCAACCCGAACTCACGATCTAGCCGCTCCCGGACGATCTCTAGGTGTAGGAGCCCTAGGAAGCCGCAACGAAACCCAAAGCCCAACGCAGTGGATGTTTCTGGCTCGTAGTTCAGCGCCGCGTCATTCAGTTTCAGCTTGTCTAGGGCGTCGCGCAGGTCTGGGTAGTCCGAACCATCCATCGGGAACAGGCCGGAGAACACCATCGGTTTGGGATCCTCATAACCTCCTAGCGGGGTTTTGGATGCGTCGTGCACGCCCGTGATCGTGTCACCAACCCGACTCTGCCGGACATCTTTCACACCCGTGATGAGGTAGCCGACCTCGCCAGCGCCAAGGCCTGGTGAGCTGATGGGCTCTGGGGAGATCACCCCGACCTCGAGCGCTTCGTGGGTTGCTCGGGTAGACATCATCACGATGTTCTCGCGAGATTCCAGGGTGCCGTCGACCATGCGAATGTAGGTCACCACACCGCGGTAGGTGTCATACACGGAGTCAAAGATGAGCGCACGGGCCGGGGCATTCCGATCGCCGGTCGGCGGCGGAACCTGCTCGACAAGCAACTCCAAGAGCTCGCTGACACCTTGGCCGGTCTTGGCGGAGACATGCAGCACATCTTGCGGATCACAGCCGATGATGTGGGCGATCTCATCGGCGTACTTCTCGGGCTGGGCGGCCGGGAGATCGATCTTGTTTAGCACCGGGATGATCTGTAGGTCCTTCTCGACCGCAAGATAGAGATTGGCCAGGGTCTGCGCCTCGATGCCTTGGGCGGCATCCACCAGCAAGATCGCGCCCTCGCAGGCCTCGAGCGAGCGACTCACCTCATAGGTGAAGTCCACGTGCCCGGGTGTGTCGATCATGTTCAAGACGTACGGTTCCCCAGCGGCCGACCGATAGGGCATGCGGACAGCTTGGCTCTTGATGGTGATGCCGCGCTCTCGCTCGATATCCATCCGATCCAGGTATTGCGATCGCATATCCCGGGCCGCCACCGTTTCGGTCTCCCGGAGCATGCGATCTGCCAGCGTCGATTTGCCGTGATCGATGTGCGCGATGATACAGAAATTGCGGATAAGGGCCTGGTCCGTCTGGCCTGGCTTCGTATCGCTCACAACTCATCCCTGCTACATCGATTTTTCGGTGGTCACTGTCCAGTGGCGGCTCGGTGCCGGGACACGGTGGCCTCAAGGATTAGCACCCTAGGCCTCACCCCGGTTATCCTATGTGTCGGTGGCGCCTAACCACGGGCCGACCCAGCGAACGCACCGCAGCCTTGGCGTCTTTGAACAACGAGTCGCCGTTGCTTGTGCCACCACCATGATTCTAGTTCAGAAAGAAGACTCCTCAGTGGCCAACATTCAGTCTCAGATCAAGCGCAATCGCTCCAACGAGAAAGCGCGACTACGCAACAAAGAGGTCAAGTCAGCGCTCAAGACCGCGAGCCGTCGGTTCGACGAAGCGCTGGCCGAAGGCGATGCCGCCAAGATCGAAGAGTCCGCGCGCTACATCAGCCGGCAGCTTGATCGGGCTGTGAGCAAGGGTGTGCTGCACAAGAACCAGGCCGCGAACCGCAAGTCCGCTGTCGCGCACAAGGTGAACGCGACTCACTGACCCCTTCCGGGTTCGTCCGAATCAGGGCTGCGGGCCAGCGGAGAGTCGGATAATCAGGCCCTCCAACACGGCCATTTTCTGCTCGTCGTCTAGGGCAATACCGTCAGCCAATCCGCCTTTCATGGTGGCGTCCAAATCTGGTAGTTGTGCTGCGACTTTCGCGATGCGCGCCCCCGATGCCCGCCAGCGTCGCGCATTCGCAGCGGCGCGCTCGACCTGCCACGGGGCCACATTCATGCCAGCCGGCGCCTGGGCTCCGGGGCGCCCAAACAACGCCATCATGCGAAGGCCATGCGAAATGGCGGCCACAATTGCCACACCAACACCCTTTTCGCGCATTTCCATCTGGCGAAGCAACCGGACCGCCTCATCGAGTCGACCTGCCCAGAGGTGGTCGACCACCTTGAACGAACTCACCTTGGCTTGCAGGGGAAAGATAGCGTGCACGTGCTCTTCGGAGACGGTTCCGTCCGGGGAATCACGCACCGACTGCTCCACGGCAGCCAGCAGCAGCGCCAGTGAATCAGTCCCGATTGCCTCCACTAGCCACTGCTCAGCCTCTGGTAATAGCCGTCCGCGATGGGCCTTGGCGCTTTGTCGCATCATGCTGCGGACGTCACGCTCGTTGGCACGCTTGACCTTGATCACCTGTGACTTGGCCTTAGTGGCCGCATTGATGACGCCCCGACCCCGAGCACTGCCATTGTGCGCAATAACAATGGGTGAACCATCCGGCTCCGTAATCGCTGACTTGAGAATCGACTGGGTGTTCTCGTCGCTGACTTCCAAACCGACCACGACGACTATGGGCGGTTCCCCAAACAGCGACGGAGCCAGGGTCTGGGCCAACCGCTCGGACACAGATGCCGCACCGGCGTCATCCCGATCGGGCTTCGCCGAGCAATCGATCCGCACCACGTCAAGGTCCTGCGACTCTCGGACACGACGGGCAATGACCTCGTCGAGTTCTCGCTCCACAAGTACCGGCTCAGGCCCGGTGACGATCGTGACGCGGTCAGCGGTGTTGGCGGGCACCTATCAATCTTGCCACGCCGGGACGACAGCCATTCTTGCCACGGCGGGACGACAGCGGGAATCTCGGGTTTGCCGGGACACCTCTGCCGACTCATCACCCGGGCTGACCGGTTGGCCGTCACTCCGTTCACCGGCGCCGCCAAGGTCGCCCCACTGACCAGACGGACGCGGCCGTCTTGGCATCACTCAACACCCGGACGGTTGGCATCACGAACGGCGTGATAGCAGAAGTCCACGATCTCGCGGTTCGCTGCAATCCCCTTACGCTCGAACTTCGTGACCGGTCGCCACTGGGGCCGCTTGGTCTGGCCCCCGGTCAGGCCCGGGTCTGCGGAGATCACGGCGTCAATCTCCATCGCGTAGTCGGCGCTATCGGTTGCGATCCGCAGTTCTCCGTTGCCGCTAAGCGCTTGGGCAGCCAGTTTCAGAAACCAGGGGCGAATCAGTCGGCGCTTGCGTTGGTTGCGTTTGGGCCAGGGATCTGGGAACCAAACCACGATCTGCGAGACGCTACGAGCGGGAACATATTGCTCCAATGCCCGAAGGCAATCGCCGGAGAATACCCGCACATTGGTCAGCTGTTCCGTCGAGACGGAGTGCATCGTGTTGGCCAAGCCCCGACGAAACACGTCAATGGCCACAACGGTCCGGTGTGGCTCGGCCCGTGCGAGTGAGAGTGTAGCTTCCCCCATTCCCGACCCGATATCCAGCGTGACGGGTCGCGGAAGATTCCAACGGGCGTTCGGGAGCATGATTGTCTGCTCTGCGGCGGCCCAACTGTCCAGCTGCTTCGTTCCCATCCGGCCAGTGCGGCCCTTGAAGCTACGGATCGGAGGATGTGCCGCCATAGAGCTATCTTGCCGCACGGACTGGGAGTCGCTCGGCAACGCGGTGCCTAACCCCATCAGGCGTTATCCCCAACTGTGAGTGTTTGCCTGCTCGTAGACTGCATCCACTTCCCTCACCGTTTGCCGTCCGTTCATCGCAGTCGCGGGCGATCTCGACTGCCCCGCCGTGGTGTTCATGATCCGTTCAGGCCATGGCCAAAACCGGCCGTCGGCGACGGGGCCCACCGCGTTGTGGATAGTTTGCCTGTTGTTTGGCCAGATCGGCGCCTAACGGTGTGTTATCCACAGCCAGATTCCAGCGCGGTGGCCCACGGCCATCCCCGGGCAAACTGATGCCATGAAACACCGCACCCCCTCGTTGACCGGCCCCGAACCGGGCGAGGATCCGGACACCGTCTCACCGGATTTCGCAAGCGAGAATGACGCAGGCGATCGTTGGCCACGCCAGCCAGACGTTGTGGTCCTGCTGCTAATCGGCGGCTGCGCTGTGCTGCTGGCAGGTTTCTGGTGGTGGTCTGGCCAACCCGACCCAAAAGGGGCGACAACCACGGACGTGCCCGAGTTCGACGCGCGAGATCAACCGGGTCCAAGTCCCCTCCCCCCGGAAAGTCAGCCAACCGCGGCCACAGTCCAGGACTCAGCGGCGCTCGTCAGGGCTCAGCGGGAGCCACCCTCACCGAGCGGAACTGTGGTGGTCGACGTGCGGGGTGCCGTGCGGCAGCGCGGGATCCATAGCTTGCCTGCCGGCAGTCGAGTAGTTGACGCGATCAGCGCCGCTGGCGGCCTGCGCAAGTCAGGTACTTATGGCGACATCAACCTCGCTGCTCCCGTACAGGATGGTGAGCAGATTCGGATCGGTCGCCGCGGTTCGAGCTCAGACCAGCAAGTGTCTGCAACGGGTTCCAGCGGTGATGCCCAGCAGTTGGCTGCCACCCCGGTCTCGCTCAACTCCGCCACAGCCGAAACGCTCCAGACCTTGCCTGGTGTTGGGCCAGTCTTGGCGCAACGGATCGCAGATTGGCGGGCTGAACACGGTCCGTTCTCTGCCGTCGAGGAACTCCTAGGGGTGTCGGGGATCGGCGAGAAGGTCCTTGCTGGCATGCAGGACCAAATCAGCCTGTAATGAGGCGCTCGCGTTATGACCTGCGGTTGCCCGCGGCCGCCTTGGCCACCTGGGTCTCGACGACGGCCACCTGGCTGCTCGGTTGGCAGACCTCCTGCGTGTTGATCGGCGCCGCAGCCACCCTCTTCGCGCTGGTGTGGTGCTGGCACAGGCTACCCAGGGGCGGCGTGAGCGCGCGAGGGAGTGAGGCCGGGTGCGTCGGTCCCACCGCTTGGGCGGCCCAGCAGGCAACCGCAGCGCGACAACTAGGGCGACACCGCCGCGAGCGCGCATCGCCGTCGCAGTCAGGTCCGCAATGCCGGAGCAAACCCGCGTGTTGGCCGTTGCTATTTTTTCTTGCAGCCGGCTGCATTGGACTGATCACGTGCGGCTTGGCCCAGGCCGCACGAGCGCTACCACCAGACCTGCAAGGGCCCGGCCTGGTGGAACTTGAGGTGCAGAGCGCGGCGAAGCGGGTGAAGAGCACCCAACCCTGGCAGGCCGGGCAGCGCACGCTGCGGGCGCAACTCACCGCTTCGACAAAATCCTCCCTGTCAACGCCGGTGATCGTGATCGGTGAGGCTAGCTGGGCGGAGATTCCCATAGGGTCGCGCGTCGTCACCCTAGGCGAGCCGATCCCAACTGAGCGTAGCAGCGGCATTGTGCCGCTGCTGCGGACCAAAGGTGCACCGCGCATCGTCGCGGAACCAGGTTGGCTACAGGCAGGACTCAACCGATTCCGCGATGGCCTGGACACCGCCTTGCGGGGCCAGCGAAGTGCGGGTGCCAGCCTAGTGGCAGGGCTGACGATCGGGGACGAGTCCGGACAGAGCGTCGCACTCGCAACCACCATGCAAGCCACAGGACTGTCTCACCTGACGGCTGTTTCGGGAGGCAATACGGCGA
>JAHZKU010000278.1 GCA_022600255.1 Actinomycetes bacterium
CGGGTCACGAGCGCTTCTCGAATCGGATGCCGATCTCGCGCGTTTGATCCAAGACTGCACTGACTGTGGCTGTTCCCTCTACCACCTGCATACCCGGCTCTACCACCGGTGCCCATCCCGGCGGCGGGGTGACCTGGACGGTGAGGGTCGGGTCGATAAACAACGCCTGGGGTTCTGCGGTGACGCGATAGGTGAGCACCGTTTGCTGTTCGGTGCCGGCTGGATCGTCCGGTGTTTCCGGGAGCGTGCTAGCAAAAGTTCCTGGCGGGAGGTCATAGGAAACCGAGACCAGGCTCTGTCCGCCCGGCGGTGTCCATCCCACGACCCTGATCATGGTGTTTCCGAGGCCGTCATCGATCCATCCCCCGCCGAGCTGACGCCGATTATGTCCAGCAAACGGACGCACGTTGAAGTCCTGCGGGTAGTCCACCCGGTAGTTCCTCGCCGCTCTAGGTACGTAGAGGATGTAGGCATTCTTCAGCCAACTGGTTTCGTACCCGATGCGCTCGGGTGGGCCTTCTGGGCGATCGGGGGGAGTGGCATTCGTGAGAGTGAGTGTCTGGCGTACCCGGGCACTGCCGTCCTCGCGGAGATTCACGACCACGAGTTGATTGCGCTGCTGGAACACATCCACCTTGGACTGGTTACCGTTTTGGGTATACATCGCGGTCCAGTCGCCGGTCTCGGGCGCTTCGACCACGCCCGCGGCACCGGCACTAAGGGCAAGTTGCTGCAAGCTGCGGTCCTTCATCCACACCTGGAAGTGCCGACCCGGGGCAGTAGACGCGATGGCTTGCGCGGAGTTGACCAGATCGTTGCCCGACAAGACTCGGCTGAGTAGCTCATCCAGCAGTTGCTGGTTGGCCTGCTGGCGGGCGATCGCATCGTCTTGGCCGAACTCTTCGTACGCGTCGATGAGCAGGAGCCGACCGATGTCTTCCGCTGTGACGGTTCCGTAGACCGGGGATTCGATCGGACCTGTCGCTTCCAGCACCGCGGCGATCGCGGTGAGATCCAGTGCCATGATGCCGTCCACCTCGGGGTAGTTGCCGCCGGTCCACGCGCCGGCCATCTCCTGCGCGCTGAACAGCATGTTCGGGTGGGTGTTGGTAACCACGAAGGGTCGGTTGCGTTGGTTGCCGAGGAAGAACGGGTTGTAGGCAGGGCCGAACCAGTTAACCCGCGCGTTGAGTGGCGGGAATAGTTCGGTGGAGGTTTGTCCCTTGATCGGTATGGAGATGCGGCCGTCGTCGAACTCCACCATCAACAGCGTGAGCGGGGCGCCGAAGCTGGCGCGCATCTCGGCCTGGTTGCCGATCGCGATGAGGTAGCGGCGCGGGCCGTCCGCGCCGAGGGCTTGCGGGAGCACCGGTGCGATGTCCACCAGCACTTCCACCGCGGTTTGCACCGGCGCCATTTCGGCGAGGGCTTGATTGCGGACATCGTCGAGGGGACCGGTGAAGCGTCCGCCGGCCTGCACCGCTTCGAGATTGGCCTCGGCTTGGGCGAGGTCGTCGAGCACGGTGTCAACGCGGGGTGCGACTTGCTCCAGGCGGTCCAGATCGATGGCGCCATCGGAGAAGATCTTCTGCGCGCCGTCCTTACCGGATAGGTCCCCGTACAAACTCAGCAGTTCGCCGGTAGCGGCGGTGATCTCATCGGCAGCGGAGACCACGCGCTGCCAGTTCGCAACTGCCGTGATGCCGCCTTGGAAGCGAGCGATGAAATCGACCTGCGGGGTGTCCAGGCTGCGGTCGAGGGTTTCGGTGGATTCCAGCGCGAGGCGGTACTCGCTTTCCCCCGCTGCGTAATCGCCGGCTGTCAGGCCATCGGCTGCCTTGCTGAGGTGATCTTGCAGACCCAATCCGCCGGTGCCGAGCAGGGTGAAGGAATTGACCAAGCCAGCTTGCAGCCAGAAGACGAATCCTCCGACGATCAGCGCTGCGGCGGTGAGAACGGCCGGCAGGACGATTCCGCGCCGCTCGGTGGCCGGTGGGGCAGATTTCGGGGTGTCCGAATCGCCGGATTCCCCTGCGGGGGAAGGATTCGGGGAAGGTTCGGACACCCGTGCAGTCTACGTTCGCTACGGAGCCATGGGGGTAGCGCGCCGCTGTTCCACAACACCCACGAGAAGCCCGCATTAACTTCTTTATGCTTTCACAGGTGGTCGCAACAGAGGGGAGTCACAGCCTTCGATCGCCTGCGCCTTCTCGAAACCCGGATCGCATCTATCTGACCGTCCTACTAGCCATGTACGCCGTAGCAAGCCTGGTCGCGTGGTGGATCTCCGAGCCCGTCACAACGTGGGACTCGCCGCGCTACGTCGGTGGAGACATCTTCCTGTTCCTGAATCCGGGGATTCCTCCGACAGTCCTGTTCAGCCTCATCCAAGAAGCTCGCATTGCGACCTTGGTGCAGGTAGTTCTCTATGCGGCGGCATGGTCGAGTTTAGTTATCGCAATCTTCACGTCCTTAAGAGCAACGTGGATCAAGTGGCCACTTTCCGTGCTCGCACTCATCGTCTCTTTAACCAGTCCGCTGTGGTCGTGGACCCTTGTTGTCGGCAGCGAAGGACTGACCGTCGTGGCCATCGTCGTCTGGGTCTCCACCTTCGTGTGGTTGGCCGGTAGCGCAAGAAGCACAACCCTTTTCTTGAGTTTCTTGGCAGCTAGCGCGTTACTGATCACCCGACCACAAACTCTTATCTTTGTGCTACCCATTCAGGCCGTGCTTTCCATCTGGTGGATCCGCCGTGAATCCATCTCCATCCGTGCCCTGCGATCTGCACTTGTTGTGTCGATCGCGGTGCTAGTGGCCGCAACAGGGTGGGCCACCTATCGAGTGGCCCTTTTGGCCAACGATGACGTCTACTCCTTTCGTTACGCCTTGCACAATCTCGTGGAGAAGACCCCGTCATTTCGCCAGTACGCACTCAACGAAGCACCACCATGCGATGCGATCCCAGCTGCCCTCAACGGTCCTCAACCCTGGACTGATGTCATCGCGTTCGACAACACGCTGATCAGCCTTTGTCCAGAAACATTCATTTGGTTCAAGAGCGATCAAGTGTCTCCTCAGGCATGGGTGCTCTACGACCCTGGTGCCGCAGTGACCAATTTCCGAGACGTGATGTGGGGAATCGCCCTTCCGGTTGGAGCCGAGGATTCGCTCGTCCCCAATGCCCTTGACGATACTCTGCTTCCAGTTCACAACGTGTGGCTCGCCACCGGTATTGCACTTGTCCTTGGAATCGCGCTGGGCGTATTTGGTCGTATCCGCTATCGCATTACCGGCCTGGGGGTGTTGGGCGTCGTCATCTCGGTAGGTGCGGTGTCGCTCTACCTCTTTGCCGTGTGGGCCGCTGATGGCTACGACGTCATACGCCACTTGGTTCCGATTACGCCTCTGCTACCCGTGGTAGCCCTCGTACTGCCCTCAGCGCTGACGGGAAAACAAGCCCGCTAGTACGCGCCCTTGCCGCTGAGAACCACCTTGGCGGTCTTGGCGACAATCACCAGGTCCAGCGCCGGGGACCAGTTCTCCACGTACTCCAGATCCATGCGCATGCGCTCGTCCCAGTCCACTTCCTTGCGTCCGGAGACCTGCCATAGGCCGGTAAGACCGGGCTTGGTGAGGTGGCGGCGATGGTCGGCATCGTCGAACAGGCCGAGTTCCTCCGGCAGAACCGGCCGGGGCCCGACGAGGGACATGTTGCCGGCGATCACGTTGACCACCTGCGGCATCTCGTCAATGCTCCAGCGGCGCAGGATCCGGCCGAAGGGGGTGATGCGCGGATCGGCCTTGTAGCGATCGAAGATCTTTTCGTCGGGTGCACCAATCACCTTGTCGCGGTCTTTGTCGGCACCCTTGTACATGGTGCGGAACTTGGTCACGATGATCATCTCGCCGCCGCGGCCAACACGCTGTTGGCTGTAGAAGACCGGTCCCTTGCTGCTGACCAGCGTGCCAATTCCGGCGACGATCATGAACGGCAGGAACAGGACGAACAGCAAGACGCCGAAGACGATGTCGAGGGTTCGCTTAATCGCCCGCTTGGGGCCGGTGAGGTGCGGCTCGTCCAAGTGCAGCAGCGGCAAGTCAGCCGCCATGCGCATCGAAACGCGCGGGCCGGCGATATCTCCCACATTCGGAGCGACCATGAGGTCCACGCGCGGGCCTTCAAGGCGCCACGCGAGTTTCTGAACGACCGTATGTTCCAGTGCGCGGGAGCCGGCAACCGCCACCGTGTCCGCGTCTTCCAGAGAAATCCGCGCCATCACTTCGTCAAGCCACAGGTCGAGTTCGGTGTCGGTGACATCGACCGGTGGTTCATCGATGACATCCATCACGGTGAATCCGGCGACGGGATCACGGTCGAGCATGTCGACGATCTCGGTTTGCGTGTTCCCGGAGCCGATCACGATCGTGCGGTGCAGGAAGTGCCCGTACATGCGCTCATGGCGCAGCCATGCGCGCAGCACCCAGCGGACGGTGAGCAGCAACAGCATGCCCACTGCGAAGGTAATCAGCACGAAACCGCGGGATAGGTCGAGTTTGAGGGCGAAGGAAACGATCGCGATGGCGGCGAACACCAACGCGGATGCGCCGACGATGCGTTTGAATTCCTCGGAGCCAACACCCAGGATGCGGGTGTCGTAAGCACCGCGCAGCACCAGCACGCTGATCCAACTGAGAACCACCACCGCGGCGAAGAACACGTACGTGCCATCGGAGATGTCGAGGTTGTAGGGGATGGTCCAGCGCAGGATGAAGCCGATGGCCGAAGCAGCGGTGACCGCAACCATGTCCCAGATCACCGCACGAGTCGCGTAGACCCTCAGTGGATCGCGGCGAAGGTGCGGGCGGTCGCGGTGGCTGGAAGGTGCGCCCCAACCGACCTTTCCGGAGGCTGCGGTGTCCTGGGGAATCTCCTCAGCGGGAGGATTCGAGGTGGTCTTGCCGGTGTCGTCACTCAACGCCACGCCCGTCACCTTCCCTTCCCCAAGCACCTCGAAGGTACCAGCGTGACACGTTCGCGGGCCTCCTCAGCGCCACTCAGGCACCAATTAGGGGCACTAGCGCCCCTACTGCAGGTAGACGCGGACCGGGATCTCGGTGAGGGTGATCTCGGTGTTCGGTCCGGCTTCCTGGCAATTCGCCAGCGGATCGCAGACCAACTGGGAGTTCCCCGGGGTGGTGTAGGTCGCTTCGCCGTCCTGTGCCCAGGCGACCACCCAGTCGGTGCCGTCGCGGCTGAAATCGCAGGTGACTGCGCCGCCTGTCTCTTCGCAGCCGTCATAGCTCGCGCCGATCATCCAGTTGTCAAGGGCGAAGAAGCCTTGTTCGGCATCGGAGCCCGGGAAGGCCTGGATGCCCAGGAAGTCCAGCGGCGCCAGGGACCAGATGTACCAGTAGGAGCGCTCGACACCGAGGCGCAGATCGTCGATATAGGTGCGCACCACGTAACCGGCGGCATCGACGCCGGTGATCTCGCGGCCTTCGACATCACCAGGGCCGGCGATGCCGTAGTTCACCTCGGTGTCCCAGATGGGAAGTTCTGGCGCGCCGGCGGCTTCGAGCGCATCGGTGAACTTCTCAATCAGCAGCCCACGATCAGCCGGGGTGCCTTGGCCATCGGGGTAGGTGTGCACGGCCCAGACGTCCACCGGCCAGTCGAGCTTCTCCAACTCGGTCAAGTACTCCGGGAAGAAGCGATCAAAGGAACCGGTGAGGCGGGTGGAGGGCGAGGGAGCAACCACGAGCGCATCGGGATCGTTGGCTTTGATGATGTCGTAGGCGCTCTTGGTCATCTGCGCCATCTCTTCCGGGGTGCCGCGATAGAAGTTCGCCAGGTTGGCTTCGTTCCAGATTTGGTAGGCGTTGATGCGATCGCCATAGCGGGTGACCACTGCCTCGACCCATTCGTCCCAGTCATCGAGGTTCGCCGGGGCGCTCGCCGCGCCAGGTTGCGGGTAGTCCTCATCGTTTACTTCCTGGGCCGCCCACTCGGGGGTGGTGCCGAGCACGTAGAGGATGTCGGTCATCCCTTTGCTAGTTGCGTTCTCCAAGGCACCTTCGAGGTTGTCCCATTTGAACTCGCCCTTTTCAAGCTCGATCTGGGACCAGCCGGTGCCGTTATCCCACAGCCGCAGCGCGCCGAACGGAGCCGACGCCCAGGCGCCACCCTCCACACCCTCGATATGCAGGCCGACGGCCGAACGCTGGATGGCGTTCGGGTCTTCGGTCACCTCCGGAGCAGGGGTCTCCGGAGCAGACGAGTCCGCGACATCGGCGGCTTCTC
>JAHZKU010000279.1 GCA_022600255.1 Actinomycetes bacterium
ATGTCCGCCAACTTGTAGGAGGGCCAACACCAGTGAGGTGAACTCATGGCCGAGCGGGATTCCGGCAAATTCAACCGCAACGTCGGAATCAACGCGCTGAATCATAAACGACGGAGTGCGTGCCGAGGTGCCGTGGGTATCCAGTGTGATGAGCTCTGACAAGCCAGCGATCTGTTCCAACAACTGGCGGAGTTCGGTGGACTTGGGGTCGTCTCCCAGTGTGGCAATGAGTGCAATCGGCTGTTGAACCTTGTCGATGTGGGCCCGTAGTTGTCCGAGGATTTTTTGGTCCAGCATGGCTGCTCCCTGTGGTGTGCCGGGCAGAAGGCTTGGGTTGTGGGTGGTTGGAGAGCGTTGCGGTCAACCCACCCCACATCGTCTGACCAACCGAGGAGTGGTGGTGAGACGATGCGGGGGGATGCGTCAGATCTTGCCAACAAGATCCAGCGATGGTTCCAGAGTCTCTTCGCCCTCTTCCCACTTTGCGGGGCACACCTCATTGGGATGGGCGGCAACGTACTGGGCCGCCTTGATCTTGCGCAGCAGTTCGCTAGCGTTGCGACCGATGCCATCGGCGTTGATTTCAACCAGTTGGATTTTGCCCTGCGGATCAATCACAAACGTACCGCGTTCGCTCAGGCCAGCTTCCTCGATCAAGACACCAAAGTTGCGACCGATTTGACCGGTAGGGTCCCCCAGCATGGGGTACTGGACCTTGGCAATCTCCTCGGACGCATCATGCCACGCTTTGTGAACGAAGTGGGTGTCGGACGAGACCGAGTAAATCTCAACGTCCATGTCCTGGAATGCCGCGTAATTGTCGGCGAGGTCCGCGAGCTCGGTTGGGCAGACGAACGTGAAGTCCGCCGGGTAGAAAAACACCACTGACCATTTGCCGTGTAGATCCTTGTCGCTAACTTCAACAAACCGGCCGCCGTGGAAAGCGGTGGTGTGGAAGGGCAACACTTCCGAGCCAATGAGTGACATCTGACTAAACTCCATTTCGGTTTTGTGAACGGGTAATCCCAGAATATGGCGAGGAAAAGTCATAGTTCAACTCTCTGGATACGATTGTTGCCATAGACAGCATCTATGAATCAGAAGCCCTTGGAATCCCTACCCGAATTCACGATCCAGTCGGTACCAGGTTTGCCATAACTGCCGGGATGCCATAGGTGTGTGGTCCGGCTTGGCGCGCTGGCTCGTGCGTCTGGCAGACCGGGCGCCGTGATAGCTCTTGTGTGTTAGATCCGAACGCTAGATCGACAAGGCGGCCGTGGGGGCCAGTTTCGCCGCCCGACTCGCGGGGAATATTCCGGCGACCACACCGACCAGGACAGTCACACCAAGACCGGCCGCGATCGCCCATAAGGGAACGGCAATTGGCCAACCACTGAGCGTGGCGAAAATGGCTGTCACCAGGATGCCGAGCACGGCTCCAGCGATGCCGCCCAGCACCGAAAGGGCTACCGCTTCCCCCAAGAACTGGTTGCGGATATGGCGCCGGGTCGCCCCCAGCGCGCGGCGCAGGCCTATCTCCTGACGCCGTTCTAGCACCGAGACCACCATGGTGTTCGCCACCCCGACCCCGCCAACTAGCAGGGAGACGGCTCCTAGCCCGAGCAGCAATCCGGTAAAGGCCGCATCGGTGGCCGCCTTGGCGGCCAGGGCATCCGAAGGCCGGGAAACCTGAACTTCGTCCGGGGCCGACGGAGAGACCGTGGCGGCCAAGACATCTCGGACGGCTTCGACAGATGCATCGGACGAGGTCTCGTACACCGTGGTGGGGTGTCCGTCGAAGTCTAGGTATGTCTCAGCTGCGGTCCACCCGACCAATGCCGAAGAGTCCAACTCCGGGGCGAGCCCAGAGGGATCCAGGATTCCAATGACAGTGAACCAACGATCACCCAACCACACCTGCGCTGGTGTACCGGAGCGGATGAGCTCGGGCGTGATACCCAGCCGATCAGCCGCCGTGGCCCCAAGCACCGCGGTCGGGAACTGTCCCGTGGCGGGCGACAACCACTGGCCTGCGGCTATCTCCAAGCCAACGGTGTCCTTGAGAGATTCCGTGGCAGCGTTGACACCAATGCCGCCACTCTCAATCGGATCTACCTTGTCGTTGCGGTAGACCCGGGCGTCTGTGCTGCCGACGCCAGCTGCCTGCTGGACAGGACCAATTCTCTCCACCATTGCCACAGCATCAACCGGCAACTGCGCTTGCTCCCCGCCAAAGCTGTTGCCAGCGGTGGCGGTGAGAAGGTTGGTACCGAGCGCCGCGAGCTGCTGATTCACCTGGGCTTTGCTGGATTCCGACAGTCCCACCACAGCCACAAGCGCTGCGATGCCGAGGGCGATCCCGAGGCCGGACAAGGCGGCGCGCAAGGGGCGCGCGCGCATGCCTTCCACAGCGACTCGCGTTGCGTCACCCGGCGCCAACCGGGCCGGTGGCAAGCTTGCGGTTGGTTCGCGGCGAGGTTGCTGTTTGGTTTCTTCTGGCCGGCTCATGCGGTCGCCATTTCATCGGCCACGATCACGCCGTCGCGCAGTTGAATTTGGCGCGGAAACTGCTCGGCGAGCTCCAGATCGTGCGTGACGACAACAATCGTCGTCCCTTCCGCATTCAGCTCGTGGAGCAGCTCTACCACCTCGGCGCTGGACCGGCTGTCCAAGTTCCCGGTTGGTTCGTCGGCTAGGACCAGCGGTGGGTTGCCGACCACCGCCCGAGCGATGGCAACGCGTTGTCGCTGGCCGCCGGACAGCTCCCCCGGGCGGTGAGTCAGACGATCCCCCAAACCCACCCGCTGCAGTGCGGCCTCAGCCCGTGCATGGCGGTCTTGGCGGGCGATCCCGCTGTAGAGCAGCCCGTCGGCGACGTTTTCCACAGCGGTCTGGGTCGGGTTCAAGAAAAACTGCTGGAAGACGAAACCGATTTGGTACGCGCGCACTGCGGATAAAGCGTTGTCGTCGAGCTGAGAGACATCGATGCCATTGATCTCCAGGAGGCCCTCGGTGGGCGTATCCAGGCAACCCATCAAATGCATGAGTGTTGATTTGCCAGAACCGGACGGCCCGACCAACGCGGCCAGCTCACCCGGAGCGATCGTTAGGCTGACCGCATCCAGAGCCACCACACGGCTCGCCTCCGTGCCGCCTTCGCCGAAGACCCGGGTAAGGGCCTGAGCGTTCAACACGGCGTGGACTTGCGGTGGGGTACTCATGTTGTCGGCACCACGACAACGGTGCCGGCGCTGATGCCAGATCCGGTAACTTCCACGCGGCTCTCCGCAAACAGTCCGGTATCAACGCCCACCAGCGTTCGGGAGCCGTCCTCGGCCACGACTTCAACGGCGTAGCCGCCTTCGGCTAACGCCAAGAGGGCCGTGATGGGCACCGTGAGGACGTCATCGGCGCGGTCGGCTTCAAGCGCCACATCAACCGGGGCCGAGTCCCATTGCTTCGCTAGGCCAGGCTTGTCCAGCGTCACAGCAACGGGGATGGTGGCTTCGGTCGTCTGTTCGCCGCCCCCCAGGCCGGTGGCTGCGCCAGATCCGCCAGTGGCCACGGACCCCACTGAGGTAATCTCACCGTCGACATCCGTGCCGTCCGGCAGGGTCACGACGACGCTGTCTCCGAGATCAGCCAGGCTTTGGTCGGCCGTATCGAGGTCGATGGCAACTTCTCGGGCGGTCCCGGTCACGTTAAGAACGGCGCTGCCGAGTTGTACCTGGTTGCCGGTGGGTGACAAGACCTGCGAAACCCGAATGGCACCGGGCTCGAACACCACTTGACCCAGGGTCACGACGCCCGAGTCGGGCAATCCAACGTCCCGCTGCCAGTCAGCGACCGCATCGGCCGTGCCGCTGGTGTATTCCCGGTCTACCGTGAATCCTTTGTAGCCAAGCTTCTTCAGGTTCTTCTCGAGTTGGTTCACGTCCCGGCCTGACAGCCCTTGGCTCAACGTGCGGTAGGCGGGGACGTTCCCGTACATCAGCACTGTTGGATCCTGGTCCACCCGCCAAAGCACTTCACCGCGCGTAACCTTGTCGCCCTCGTCGGCAGTACGGGTCACGGTGCCGACGACCTGGCTGACCAAGTCTTGGGAGTCCCCGAATCCGAGCGTCCCCGAGACGGTTTCACGCTCCACCAGGTTCTGCTGGGTGACCTCCGCGGTCGTGACGGTCTTTTCAGCCACATCCGAATCCTGGCCACCGCTAAGCAGGATCAAAGCGATGATCAGCACTGCAATCGCTAGCGCCAACAAGCCGATCACTTTGCCAATCTTTGACCAGCCGCGAGGGTCCCAGGGCGGTCGGGTAGCCGCTGTCGAGGCCTCAGTTGCGTCTACTGGTCCGGAGCTCACGGGGTGCCCCGACCAAAGTCGATGAACTCACGGCACTCTTGGATTGCCTCACGGAAATCAGGATCGTTGAAGTTCAGCCCACTCAGGTCGACGTCCACGGGTTGGCCGTTGGCATCAAAGCTGGGGTCCGGCACATCGATTCCGTTCTCGCGCATGCACTTAGCCAGCTCCAAGACTTGCGCTTGCGCATCTGCGTCAAACGACTGATCGAGGGGGTTTCCGGCCGGGCGCAGGTCGTTACAGGCCTGCAGCGCCTCATTGAACTTCGGATCGGTCGGGTCGATTGCACCAATGATGCTGTCGAACCCACCGTCTGGATCTGGATCGGGGAAGTCCACCCCGTTTTCGCGCATGCACTGCGCGAATGCGAGTCCGCCGTCATCGACGCCTTGGGTCCCAGCGCTGGCCGAGGGGTCTGCATCGGGCGCTTCGATCGAGGCCACTTGGCTTTCGTCCGCGGAACTGCAGGCGGCCAGGAGCAAGAGTAGCGGTGCCGCGAAGGCGAGGATCAACCAGTTCTTTGAGCGGGTTCTTGGGGACATGACTCTCCGATTCAGTGTGCTGCGCAATAGTCTGCAGCGATAGCATTCGTTACGTAGTCCATCACCTGCCACATAAGACCAGCGTTAAGAACCGGAAACTCACAGCAGCAGGGTCGAGCTTTTGGGCCAGCGCGCGGAGTCGAGCGTCCTGGATTTGACCCAGGGGTTCGGGGCCGCGGCGATTTGGCGAGGAGGCGGTTCGTGGCCGGCCAGTGAGCCCAACAACGCGGTGCGCCGCCGGGGCGGGGCGGTCGGCGTCGTAGCAACCGACGGCAGGAACGGTGCCGCTGGCTCCGTCTGGCAGTCGACCATCGGTGCCGCCGGACCGTCCGAAGCGGGAGTCCTTATGCCAGCCTTATCGTGCGGCAGGCACAATAAGGCGATGATGATGTGCGCCTCGGCTAGGGGGCCAGCGTCGTGAGGCTCCTTCTCGTCGAAGATGAGCCCATGATGGCGCAGGCGTTGGCCAAGGGTCTGCGGCGCGAGTCGATGGCCGTTGACGTGGCGCAGGACGGTCAAGACGCACTGGACCGGATCGCCGTCAATCAGTACGACGTAGTTGTACTGGATCGTGATCTCCCGATCGTGCACGGTGATGAGGTGTGTCGGGTACTGGTTCGAGACCACCCGGAAGTTCGGGTGTTGCTCCTAACGGCCGCGAACACGGTGTCAGCGCGCGTCGAAGGCCTCAACTTGGGGGCCGACGACTACCTGACCAAGCCGTTCGCCTTCGCTGAACTGGTCGCCCGGGTCCGCGCGTTGCACCGGCGCGCCAATCGGGCCGCACCTCCTGTCCTAGAAGCTGGCGGGATCAGCATGGACACCACCAAGAGGCAGGTGGAGCGGGATGGACAGCGCTTGGAGTTGACCCGAAAGGAGTTTGGGGTGCTGCAGGAATTGCTGTTAGCGCAGGGCGCCGTAGTGACTGCCGAGCAGTTGCTGGAGAAGGTGTGGGATGAAAACGTGGACCCGTTTACCAACGTCCTGCGGGTAACGGTCATGACGTTGCGGCGCAAGTTGGGTGATCCGCCGCTCATCGTTACGGTGCCGGGGCTGGGATATCAGCTATGATCAATCAGCGCCCCAAACGAATGTCGATCCGGCTGCGCCTGACACTGCAGTATGGGTTGGCGTTGTTCGCAGCCGGGATGGTGCAGCTCACGGTCGTTTACCTGCTCATGGATTCCCGGGCCTTGACGCCGCCAGTCCCGGACGCATTCAGAGGACCAGCACGCGACCGACTCGAGGATGTGCTGGAGCGGTTCACGCTGCTTGAGGACGCGCGGGCCGAGTTGTTGGCCGAGCTGTTGACCCTATCGGCGATCGCAGTTCTTGTTGTGGGCGCGATCGCGTTGCTGTTCGGGTGGTGGCTGGCCGGCCGAGCCTTGGCGCCGATCCACCGGATTGCGGCGACCGCAGAGCAGATCAGCGCCGGCACGCTGGACCAGCGGATCCAGCTATCCGGCCCGAACGATGAACTGCGGGAGTTGGCCGACACGTTCGATGCGATGTTGGACAGACTGCAGGCGTCCTTCGATAGTCAACGGCGGTTTGTCGCCAACGCCTCACACGAACTACGAACGCCGATGGCGATCGAACGCTCGCTGCTAGAGGTGGAACTGGCCAACCCGGACGCCAGCGAAGACCTTATGCGTGTGGGGGAAGAGATATTGGCGGTGCAGGATCGCAACGAAAGGCTCATCGACGGCCTGCTGACCCTGGCGCGCGGCGAAGAACAGGTGGACCCGCAGATCGTCGACTTGGCCGACGTCACCCAATCCGCTCTGGCCATGCTGGCCCCAGCGATTGCAGCGGCTGGCCTGGAAGTCCGATCCGACATGCAGTCCGTCGAAGTCGCAGGTGACCCAGCGTTGCTCGACCGACTCGTCCTGAACGTGATCACGAACGCAATCGATTACAACGATCCGGAAGGCTGGATTGCGGTGCGTGTCGACGTGGCGCCAGGGGACAACCCCGCCGGGAGGCTTACGGTGGAGAACCCAGGGCTGGCTGTTCCCGATGCGAGCGTCGCGGGCTTGTTCGAACCTTTCCGACGAGGTCAGGATCGCACCGGGCCGGGCGTGGGGTTGGGCTTGTCTATTGCCCGCGCAGTCGCCACTGCGCACGGCGGGTCCTTACAAGCGCAGGCGCGACCGGACGGTGGCATGATGCTGTGTGCCACGATCCCGGCGGCGGGGCAACACTAACTCGCCAGAGGGTACCGCGGGTCGTCGCCCCGCAGCGATCTGCTCCCCTGGATCGACGCGGTCTGCTATCAGTTCGTCGCATCGAGACTCGTGCCCGATTCGTGATGCCGGTGTCGATTGGCCGGGACTCTTCGGGTGAATCAGGCAGGTCTTTCGACGATTCTGGCTCTTTGTCGAGCGTCCGGTGTCGGACGTGCGTAGGGTAAGCGCGATCTAAGAATTATTGGAGGGCCGAATCTTGCGTGGAAAATCCGCACTCGTCTTCGCTGTCGGACTATCACTGGTGGCTGTTCCGGTTGCTGCGCAGGCTGGCGCTGACGACCAGAAGGGCAAGACCACCCTAGAACAGACGATCAAGAAGAAGGGTTCGGGCTACACCAAGGTTGTCAAAGGCAAAGGTGAAAAGTACGTTGTCCGCAGCGATATCAAGAAGCCAGGATCCAAACGGACCAAGAACCGCAAGTCGCTAGCGTTCTTCGGCCAGTTGACTGACCCGCAGGTGGCTGACGAGATGTCTCCAGCCCGAACCGAACTTGTCGACCCCGCGGCTGGGGCCATCTCCGCTGCTTGGCGACCGCAGGAGGCCCTCGGCGTTCGGGTGTTTGACTCGGTGATTCAAAACATGAACGCAAACAAGACCAGTCGTGTCGCTGCAGGTGATGGTTCAAGGGCCAAACTGCAGTTCAGCCTGCTCACCGGTGATGTGGCCGACAGCCAGCAATACAACGAGGTTCGGTGGTTCCGGCAAGTCCTCGAGGGCAAGAAGGTAAACCCACACTCCGGGAAGAAGATCAGCGCTAGTAATCCTTGCAGCAGCGCTACTTCTGCTGAGATCGATCAGATGAACGCTGAAGTGGCTGCCAAGAAATACGTCGGCGTGCAGGATTTCTCCCTGTGGCCTGGCCAGGACAAACGCTACGCCGGTTTTTGGGATCCCAACATTGGCGGAAGTGACGATGAGTACGGCTACGGTTCCTTCCCCAAGTTCCCGGGCCTCATGGACAAGGCTCAGACCAAGATGAAGGCAAAAGGCCTAGACCTGCCTTGGTACATCACTCGGGGAAACCACGACACCCTGGTGCAGGGGAATGTGCCGGCAAATCTGAGCGTGGCTGGTCTGCCTATCGGCGGGATCGCTACGGGCTGCCTCAAGCCGTGGCCAAATAATCTGCTGAATCCTAACCTGTTGATTGGGCTTCCCTCCGGTGACGTGTTCGATCGGCTGACCCAGCCGGACATGTTGCCGGGCATCCTGTTCGGATTGACGCAAATGCGCAAGGTTTCCCCTGACCCGGACCGCCGCTACGTGTCCAAGGTCGAGTTCAAGGAAAACGTGGGGAAGGGCGACAACCAGCGCGGCTTTGGCTATGTCAGCAAATCCCAGCTCAAGTCCTCCCGTGGCAACGCCAGCTACTACGCATTCAACCGTGGCCCGTTCCGGATCATCATGTTGGATACCAACGCGGAAGGTGGCGGCGCCGAGGGCAACCTTGACAACCCCCAGTACAAGTGGCTGCAGAAGCAACTGGACAAGTACTCAAACGTGGAAATCCGCAACGGCAAGATCAAGCGTGACAGTGGCAAGAACAAGATGTTGATCATCTCGTCCCACCACACGATCGCGACGATGACTAATCCAACGCCAGATGAGGCGGCGGGTATCTGTGACGATCCCCTAGAGCCCGGCTGCGACAGCGACCCACGTAACTCCGAGCCGATTCACCTAGGAGACAAGGGTAAGAAGTCCGTACTGGATCTCCTCCTGCGCTACCCCAACGTGGTGGGTTACGTGAACGGTCACACGCA
>JAHZKU010000280.1 GCA_022600255.1 Actinomycetes bacterium
ATCGCGGCGACCACCGGGTACTTATCTATCGCCAGCAGGTGTTGCTCCGCGTCCATGAAAACCCAAGCTGGGTCTGCGGCTAGGCGACCGCCGATGTCCTGCATCCCCAGAAGTTCGCGCGCGCGGGCGTTGGCCTCCACGATGGAGGTATCGGGCGCGTGAATCACGACCCCGGCATCCAACGCGTCCAGCACCAGATCGAATCGTGACTTCATTTCCTTACCCCGTGCTCATTCAAACCCATAGTATCCCTCGTCAGACCCCCGACGGCAGGAGCCCCCAGCCGTGTCGAGGCTCAGCCTCGGGGAGTTACGCGCACCGGAACGATGCCGATGGACACCTTGCCTTTGCTCTCCTGGCACTGGCCGTCATAGACCGGGCAGACTTCCGACGACTGCTTCAGGGTGTACTTGGTGGTGCCGGATTCGGCCCAGACGATTTGGTAGTCCGTACCATCGGCGTTGGTGAAGTCGCAGATGTTCAGCTTCTGCTTGGTCTGGCAGCCCTGAAACTGGGAATCCACCACCCATTCGGAGAACGTCGCCAGTGCGAGGCTGGCGGGGTCGCCGGGACGGGTCTGGATTCCAGGAAAAGCGTTGTACTCCTGGGTCCAGAAATACCAGAACACCTGCCGGATGCCGTTGCGCCAGTTGTCGAGGTAGGTCTGCACGGTCCAGGCGGCGGCCTTGTCGCCTCGAATCCGCCCCTTCTTGTTGCTGTTGTCGGGCAGACTGACGTAGTAGTTCACCTCAGTGTTCGCCAGTGGCCGGTTGGCCGGTACACCGCGCTTGTCCAGCAGTTTCTGAACCTGCTTGATCTGCTTGACCGATTGTTTCGGACCAGCCTCACCTAAGGGATAGAAGTGTGCGCTCATCACGTCGATTGGCCAGTCCAACTTCTCCAACTCCTTCAGGTAGGGGTTGAGGAAGTCGGTGAAATGGGTGGGCCGGTGCGTTTGGGAGCTGGCTGAATAGACAGCAGCCCCCGGATCGGCGGCCCGGATAGCTTCGAAGCCTGCGGCTGTCATTTTCGCCATTTCTTGCGGAGTGCCGACCCAGAACTGCGTGGAACTGGGTTCGTTCCAGATTTGATAGGACTGAATCCGGCCCTTGTATCGGTTGGCGACTTCGCCCACGAAATCGGCGTAGTCTGAGATCTTTTTCGGCGCTGCGGCCTCGCCAGGGCCGGTGATGCTGGGGTCGGCGCCCTTAATGGGCTTGGCCGCCCATTCCGGCGTGCCGCAGAAGGTAAACAGGTAGTCCGTGTAACCCCAGTCGTCATACTTCGTCATGAACTGATCGAACTGGGTCCAATCGTATTGTCCAGGGCTCGGCTCGATCTGCGCCCACGTGGGCGCACACGCGATCCTCAGCCCGCCCTTGGGGATTTCGGGATTGGTTGTGTAGGAGTGAATCCCCACATCGGCGCTGGCCACCTTGAATGGGGTATTGGGGACACGCGCATCGGGCCCGGCAGAGACTCCCCCCGGTTCACCTGCTGGTGGCGGTGTGGGTTCAGGTGTCGCGGTCGGCTCGGGATCTGTGCTTGAGCACGCGGCGAGCACGAAGGCGGCCGCAACCAGAGCGCCGATCAATCGAGCTGTGCGGGTTGGATGCGCCACCGAGGGTCTCCTTGTTGTCGCTCGCGGGTGCCGAGAAGGCGGGGTTCGCGTGGCCGGCACGATGGTGCG
Organism: Actinomycetes bacterium; assembly: GCA_022600255.1. Classification (GTDB taxonomy): domain Bacteria; phylum Actinomycetota; class Actinomycetes; order S36-B12; genus JAHZKU01. Next base: position 1,691 of record JAHZKU010000280.1, read on the forward strand.
ACCTGCGCTATCTGATCTTATTCGGGATTGCGTGTGCCGTGTAGGACTTGGTGAGTCCACCGATCTTTTCTCGATAGATGGTGGCGTCGGGGAACAGTGTGCGAACTTCTTGGCCGGACAACAACCGAAGTTCCGCGATGAGGTCGCCGGCCGCGTCCGCTGACATGCGGCCCAGTCCCGACAACCCGGTTCGGGTGAGCACCCACCGCTGGGTGGACTGATTGAGGAACTGGAAACCGGGAAGCAAGACATGCGGCTCGATCGGAAAAGAGCGGGCTGGTGTCTGCACAAGATACCCACGCCCCACTCTGCGGGCCTCCTCGGCCATCCGTTGCTGCGCCGGCAGATTCCCGAGGTGCTCGATCACGGAGTTGGAGAACACGATGTCGAACTGATCCTGTGCGAAATCGGACAGGTCCGTGGCGTCGCCCACGATGCAGTTGACCCGCTGCACGGAGCGGGCTGGGCCGGTCAGGTTTAGAACTGTGATTGCTAGCTTGGGGTCGTCTGCTAGCCCCCGCTGCACCCAATAGTCGGGTGTTCCGCCCAAATCAAGAATTGTTAGTGGCTGGTCGGAAATCAACGGGGCGATCAACGATTCGAACAATTGGAAACGACGATTTCGGAGCTGATTTACCCACGAGTCCGACCGACTGTAGTCGAGGAACCGGGCTGGCACGGGGCTACGAATGTTAGGGCACCTTCCCGGATAGAGCGAACCGACCGCATACGTTTCTCCGGTGAACCATAGCAGCCTGGTGACCCACCTAGAAGACAGCGATTCGGGCAGAGCGATGATCGCGATCGTTTGGGATGGCCGCTCAGGTCGGACCTTCTGGGACATGGCTCATCGTGTGACCTCCGGAACGGAACATTCCGGACTGCCCGGCGGGTGTGCCGGTGAGCCCTTGCAGATTCTCTCGCACGTCCCGCACCTCCTCATCCCAGTTGATGTGTGTGCGGTCCGCCGCTGTGAGCGCTTCGTAGGCTGCCAGCGCGGCCTCATAGCGGGTGCGAGCGGCATCGGTTGACCCCAACCGACCGAGGAGTGCTGCGGCCTCATGCTCGCAACCGGCGGCCCGATCGGGGTAACCCAGTGCGGTGTAGGCGGTCTTGGCTTGACTCAGCAGTGACAGCGCTTCCACCTTCTCGGCGTTGTCGGCGTTGGGGTCGTTGGCCAGGCAGACCGCCAAGCCGTGGTGGGCGTCTGCGCCGGTCTCTTGGTCGGGGCGCATCCGCTCTACGGCCTCGAAGTTGCGACGGGCCTCGGCCGAAGACCCACCCTGGTCTAACAAGGAGCCTAGGTCTGTCGTTAGTCTGGCTCGAGTCTGGATCGGCAAGGCGCCTTCTGGGGCCCCCAGTGCCTGTTGCAGTGTGGCCGCGGCTGCAGCGTTGTCGCCGGCCGCGGAAAGGCGCAGCGCCAGTGGCAGGGCTAAACGCGCGCCGTCTGGGTACTTCTCAGCCAACAGGTAATCACCGAGGGCCGACTGCATGACTTTCCGGGAATCGTCGACGTTTCCCATCTTCTCCAAAGCCATCCCAAGCACCTGCCGGGCTTGAGCCCGGTAGTGGGGTTGGTGCTCACAGTCGGAGACGATCTGGAGTGCCGCCCGGGCGGCGACCGTGGGGTCTCCGGTATCCAGCGCCTCGTCCGCAGCCGCTAGCCGTTCGGGCACGCTCAGGTTTGACTCCGGGGTCGCTGTTTCATCCGCGGGCGGTGCCCAGCGGCCCGAAGACGTGGTAGGCCGTAACTCGGGATTGTCGAGGCGCTGCTGGAGTTCTTGCCAGCGTTTCTTGTAGTGGCGCTTCCCAAATCCGCGACACATCGGGGCGGTGACCTGCAGCCCCGCGCGTGCCTCATCGCGGCGGCCTAAGACCAGCAGGGATTCGATTTGCAGGAGTCGGACCTCTAGGGCTAGCCGGGGCAAACTCACATCGCTGGCCGTCGGCGGCGGCGCCGACAGGCTGGTGATTCGCAACCAACGTTGCGATTCCTGCGCCCCGTCGTTATCTGCGATCGCTAGGTAGTCCAGCAATCGGTTGAACTCGGCCACCGCATCCTCGTGCAGATCACAGTCCGCATACGTGGCCCCAAGCTGGGCCTGGGCGATGGCGATGTCGCCCACGTTCTCGGCTTCGCGGGCCGCAGCCAGCGTCTCCTGGGCTTGCGCGATGTACTCGGCGATCTCGTCGTCGGGGGCATCGGACTCGTCATGCATCTGTCCAGAATGAAGCAAAGCCCTAGGGCGGAACAAACCCGCGCGGCGCGCGTCGGACGAATGTGCCGGTCTGTGCGTCGTGAGCCGCGCCGCAATGGGCGCAAACCTGGCGATTCCGTGGCCAGGTTGTGATCTTGGTCCCGACTTGACCCCGCGACTGTAAGGGGCATGTTTGGGCGTTGTTTGGGGTGGCCGGCCGCGGGAACGAATTACACGGGTTCTTTGTCTATATAGACAAGAGCCCGCACGGGCCCGCAGCAAGACCAAGCGGGCGCCCGTGGCGCAAAGCTGACATGCTGAGCCAGGGTTTCTGGACTGGTTCGCCAGAGATTGGAAGACAACATGACCGACGACGTAGTTGGAGGCCCGCGGCCGGGCGCGAACGAGCAACCTACCGGAGCCATGCTGCCGCCCACTGATCCCCCCGCGGCTGGGACCGAGACAATCACGTTTCCCCCGACGCAGTGGTGGGAGTCGCCGACCGATGCCACGCGAGATGATCAGTCTGCCGGCCGCAATGACGTCAGCCCGCCTGGGCCTGAATCCGGTGCCAAACCCATTGGCTTCGCGAAGATGATGATCGGCGCCGCCGCCGTTGCGGTGCTGGCCGGTGGCATCGGCGGCGCTGTTGGGTATTCGATGTCCGACACGACGTCGGCGGTCGCCGCGCCGGTCGTCTCCGGTGGTGGGGTTTCGGCCCCCGCCGATGGGTCGATCGCGGCCGTCGCCGAAGCTGTTAGCCCCTCGGTAGTGAACATTGCAGCCGGTCAAGGGACCGGTACTGGGTTCGTGATTCGGTCCGACGGCTACATCCTGACCAATAACCACGTGATCGAAGGCGCCAATGGTGCAGTCGAGGTCACGTTCCCAGACGGAACTGCGGCACAAGCCTCAGTCGTTGGCGCGGATGCCGGTTACGACTTAGCTGTCGTGAAGGTCGACAAGACTGAACTCCCGGTCGTCACCCTGGGCTCCAGCGATTCGGTTCAGGTTGGAGACACGGCCATCGCGATCGGTTCGCCGCTCGGACTGGAGGGGACGGTGACATCGGGGATCATTTCTTCGCTGAATCGTACGGTCACGGCTGGCGGAAGCGGGGAAACGTCGTTCATCAATGCCATCCAAACCGACGCCGCCATCAATCCGGGGAACTCCGGCGGACCATTGGTAGACGGCAACGGCAACGTGATCGGCGTGAACTCAGCAATCGCATCTCTCGGGCAGGAGGGAAGCGCTGGCTCGATCGGCTTGGGCTTCTCCATCCCCATCGATACAGCTCAGCGAATCGCTAACGATCTGATTGAAACCGGCAGTACCCAGACTCCTGTGATCGGCGTGACGGTCGATTCTGGCTTCTCCGGCCGAGGTGCCCGCGTGGCCGAGGTCACCGGAGGTAGTCCGGCGCAGGCAGCTGGTGTGCAGTCCGGTGACGTATTCGTAGCCGTCGATGGTCGACCGATCTCAGATTCCGCTGACCTGATCGTGGCGATTCGCGACCGAGCCGTTGGAGAGAACGTGACATTGACCCTCGCCGACGGCGGTGAAGTGAACATCACGCTCGGGGCTGCGTGACGATCCCAGCGCTAGGGTTGAGGGGTCACCGCTGAGGGCGATGCGTCGTCTTCGGCCCGGGCGCAAGGCTGCGCCGAGGCTTGAGGGAGTGCCGCACCGGAGACGCGTTGCGTGCTCTCCCAAGGCCCGCTTAAGGTTCGACGATGCCAACGGCTCCGGCCCGGCGGCTGTCGCCTACCGCGATCACCGAGCCGTCGGCGTGGCGGGAGACCGCATGGACCCCGCCGAAGAACAAGTTGGCGCTGGGCCACGGGTTGAGGTTGTGGTTTTGGGCGAGGTGGGACAGAGTCTCCTCCGGCCAACCCGGCTCCACTTGGACTGTATCGGTCTCAGGGTGCATTCGGGGATCGGCGATGGCCCGGTCCAAGGGCTTCCCTAGGTCGATGAGGCGTAGCAATGTGGCCGAGAGGGTGGACCGAATCCGTTCGCTGCCACCGGTGCCAAGCCCGGTAACGGTCCCGTGAGAGTCCTGGACAATACACGGCGACATCATCGAACTCATTCGCGTCCCGGCCACCTGGCCGTGGAACCCGGCTGGGTTTAGATCCGCCTCGCCCAACATGTTGTTTAAGTGGATCCCGGTCTGAGGAATCACCACTCCAGAGCCAGATCCGTTCGACGTCGTCAACGACACCACTTGACCCTCGGCATCGGTCACGCTGATGTGAGTGGTGCCCTTGCTAGCCGAAACCGATTCGGACCCATGCGCTCGGTGCTGGTCGGTCGCGTTGCGCAGAGCCTTAACCACCCACTCCCACGCCTGCGGGGAATCGTCCAACTCGGGAGTGTGCGTAATCGCATCCGCCACGATCGCCCCGCCAAAGGCTGGGGGCGGGTTGAGCGCGATCTGCGCTTCCCCCCGTTGCAGAAGGACTGGCTTGCGCAGGATGGGCTGATAGTTGCGCAGGTCTGCCATCGTCATGATGCCGCCAGCACCTTGGATGAGCCCTAGCAGACGATCAGCCAGGAAAGGGTTCGCGAAGCTCGTGATCTCACCGTCAGCGATGAGTTGGAGCACCCCGGCAAGGTCCGGGTTGGCCACAACGTCGCCGGGCTCCGCAAGCGTTCCGTTTGACTGGATCAACGCCTCGCACTCCGGTGTCAGCAGCATGATTTCGCGTACCAAGCCCAACACCACCGCCTGCAAGGGCTCTAGTGGTGAGCCGACGAAAGCCAGTTGAATGGCCGGCGACACGACGCCGGCCAGCGGGAGTCGACCCCAGGCGGCGTGCGCCGCGAGCAGACCGGACAGATTCCCGGGCACCGCGACGGAACCTGGCCCCGCATGAAAGATCTGGTCTGCGCCGGGGAACTCCACGCACACCGGGGTGAACGCG
>JAHZKU010000281.1 GCA_022600255.1 Actinomycetes bacterium
CGTTTGATTTCCAGAACGAGGACGTCGCGATTCGACCACAAGAACTCGCGATGGCTGAGTCGTTGATTGACTCGCTTGCCAGCGACTTCGACCCAGATGAATTCAGCGACGACTATCGTGATGCCGTCGTCGCCCTACTGGACTCCAAACTGGCCGGTGGTGACGCGATCGTTGTGGAGTCCAGCCCCGAGACGCCCGGATCCGGGGATGTCATTGATCTGATGGCGGCACTGCGAGAGAGTGTCAAGCGCAGCGGCGGCACCCTGCAAGAGCAGGAACCAGAGCCCGACCCGCCCGAGGAGAAGGCCTCGGCCAAGAAGCCTGCAGCGAACAAGTCCAGCACTGCGGAGTCCGGCACCGGGAAGTCCAGCACTGAGACGGCCAGCAAGAAGGCGGGCGAGCGCACAACCCGAAAAGCCAACAAGAAGACCCCGAAGAAATCCGCTTGAGACCGTTTTGATCACCAGGGGAGTCGGAGCGGAGGTTTAGGCTCGCTCTATGGCAAGTTCATCGACCTCGCGCAAAAAGACCTCATCAGCGCGCAAGGGGTCGACCTCTTCGAAAAGTCCCAAGCCGAGTTCCAAGTCAACAGGTAGTGCCCGCTCGGGCGCAAAGGCGGGCGCAAAGGCGGGCACGAAGCGGGTCGGGCCTGGTCCGTTTGCCCGCGGTGTGTCCGCTGTTGGTCGGGGAATTGTCCGGAGTTGGGTAGCGATGGCATCGGTCCTGGGCCACACGATCCGATCCGTGGGGGGTGCCAAGGGCAACCTCCCGCCGGAACATCGTCGCGATGGCACCGGGCTCACGCTGATCGCCCTAGCCATTATCTTGGCCTCGATTTCCTGGTTCCAAGCCAGTGGAACCTTGGCTGGCGCGCTGGAATCGCTATTGATCATCACCTTCGGCATCGCTCATTGGGCGCTTCCGCTGCTCCTACTGGGGCTGGCGTGGCGGGTGCTGCGTAACCCGGATGATGGCTCGGGAACCGGTCGGCTCGTGGTGGGTTGGTTGGCCATCTTGGCCGCTTTCGCCGGAATCCGCGGTGTTGCCGTCGGATCGCCGCGCCCGTCGGACGGGATCGATGCGCTGGCCAACGGCGGTGGGCTGTTGGGGTGGCTGGTCACTGCACCCTTCGTGGCCCTGGCGGGGGCCATCTTGGCCGTTCTGCTGATGCTTTTGTTGATGTTTTTTGGGGTCCTAGTCGTTACGGCCACGCCACTGGTCGAGATTCCCCGCAAGATCAAACACCTGTCGGGCCGAGTCAGCGGCGTGGCCGCCAACCTCAAGCCAGCCAGTGAGGAGGGGGAGCGCGCCGGTGACGAGCCGTTCGTCAACCCACTGGTGTCAGCGGAGACCTCACCGGCGTCCGAACCTGAGAGTCCCGCAAGCGCAGCGGACGTCGAGCACAGCGAACCAGTCGATCTACTAGAACCCGAATCGCAGGAAGCTCATACGGTGTCGGTGATCCCCCATCCGTTGCCGGAACACCCCGAAGAAGTCGAGCAGTTGCGACTCACCGGCGATGTCACTTATGAGTTGCCGGACCCGCAACTTCTGGCGTCCGGTGCTGCCCACAAGCAGCAGACCTCGGCGAACCAACGCGTGGTGGCCGCGCTCACCGAGGTGCTGGAAGAGTTCGATATCGATGCCAGTGTCACCGGCTACACACGCGGCCCAACCGTCACCCGATACGAGATCGAGTTGGGGCCGTCGGTCAAGGTCGAGGCGGTCACCCGACTCGAACGCAATATCGCCTACAAAGTGGCCAGCGCCGAAGTACGCGTACTGAGTCCCATTCCGGGTAAGAGCGCCATTGGAATCGAGATTCCCAATACCGATCGGGAGTGGGTCACGCTAGGTGACCTGTTGCGTTCTCGGGTCGCGACTACAGACCATCACCCGCTGCTCGTCGGGTTGGGCAAGGACGTTGAGGGCGGCAACGTGTGTGCCAACCTCGCGAAGATGCCTCACCTACTCGTGGCCGGGGCGACGGGGGCCGGCAAATCATCTTGTATCAATGCGTTCATCACGTCTTTGCTCATGCGGGCGTCTCCCAATGAGGTACGCATGGTGATGATTGATCCCAAGCGAGTTGAACTCACCTCTTATGAGGGAATCCCGCATCTGATTACCCCGATCATCACCAATCCCAGGCGGGCGGCCGATGCGTTGGCGTGGGTGGTGAAAGAAATGGACATGCGGTACGACGACCTTGCCCAGTTCGGATTTCGCCACATCGATGACTTCAACAAAGCGGTTAAGGCTGGGTCAGTTCAGACGCCCCCTGGCACTGACCGTGTGCTGGAGGCATATCCCTACTTGGTTGTCATTGTTGACGAACTCGCCGACCTCATGATGGTGTCTCCGCGCGAGGTAGAGGAATCCGTGGTGCGCATCACCCAACTTGCGCGTGCGGCCGGCATTCACTTGGTGCTGGCGACACAGCGACCCAGCGTCGACGTGGTTACAGGTTTGATCAAAGCCAATGTCCCCAGTCGGCTCGCGTTCTCCACCTCCAGTCTGGCTGATAGCCGCGTGATCCTAGATCAGCCAGGCGCGGAGAAGTTGGTCGGTCAGGGGGACGGCCTTTTCCTACCCATCGGCGTGGGGAAGTCTGTCCGCATCCAAGGCGCCTTCGTCTCGGAGACCGAAATCCGCGATGTTGTGAACCACGTCAAGGAGCAGATGCCGACCACTTATCGCTCTGACGTTACGGCGACCACTGGCGAGAAGAAAGAAATCGACGAGGATATCGGCGGCGACCTTGAGGTGCTGTGTTCCGCGGTGGAACTTGTTGTCGACACCCAGTTGGGCTCCACCTCGATGCTTCAGCGCCGACTCCGGGTTGGATTTGCCAAGGCCGGTCGTTTGATGGACATCATGGAAGTGAAGGGGATCGTTGGGCCCAGCCAAGGATCCAAAGCACGCGAAGTCCTGATCGGGATGGACGATCTCCCGCACACGCTGTCCGAGTTGCGCGGCGAGTAGGGATCCCCACGTAGAATTGTGGGATGAATTCTGAATTCGCAACACTCGCCCAAGAAACCTATGTGTCGCTGACAACGTTTCGCCGTACCGGCGTCCCGGTAGCGACCCCGGTTTGGATCACCGAGCGAGATGGCGCTCTTTATGTGATCACGGACGCATCCTCGGGCAAGGCGAAGCGAATCCGGCACACCGCCAAGGTGACCCTCACGCCATGCGATATGCGCGGCCACGTGTCGGGTGGGGTCGAAGTCACCGGCTACGCCACGCTGGTGGATCCCGCTGGGACAGCCATGGTCAAGCGGTTGGTGGCAGACAAGTACGGTGTCATGGCCAAACTGATTGGAGTGCGGACCATGGCGACCGATCTCCTTGCCAAGGTCACAGGCAAGTCCGGCTCGAATCAGGTCGGAATCAAGATCGAGCCCGAGGCCAGCACGCAGTAGCAGCGTGAGAGAACCCACCTGCTCTCAACTGGGTGTTTTCAGGCCTAACGCAATACTCTCTAGAAGTGAGCACGAGTCCGATCGCCAAGCTTGTCACCCTCGGCTGCGCTCGCAATGAGGTGGATTCGGACGAACTCGCGACCACGCTGGCTGCGTCCGGATGGGAAGTGTCCAGTGACACCGATGCGCCCGATGTGGTGCTGGTGAACACCTGCGGCTTCATCGCTTCGGCTAAGGCCGAATCCGTCGACACGATTCTTGCCGCTGGCCAGGCTGGCACGTCCGGGAGGGATGTCCCCGTCGTTGCTGTGGGTTGTATGGCGGAACGGTATGGCCAGGAACTCGCCGACGAGCTCCCAGAGGCCGCCGCGGTGATTGGCTTTGATGGGTACGACCAGTTGCCTAAAACGCTGGATCGCATTCTGGCCGGCGAATCGATCAGCAGCCATGTCCCCCAGGATCGTCGCACGCTGATCCCACTTACCCCTACGGCCCGCGTCGGCACTGCCGCACCGCCAGGGCATACCCAAGTTGCTGGGCGGCACCCGTTTCAGGCCGACAATGGCTTGGCGTCGACTGCAACGACGCGAACAACGCGACGCAGGCTGGGAGGGGGTCCGTCAGCGCCTCTCAAAATTGCGTCTGGATGTGACCGTCGTTGCGCGTTCTGTGCAATTCCCCGATTTCGAGGTGCGTTTGTGTCGCGCCGGCCCGAAGATATTGTGGCTGAAGCCCGGTGGCTGGCAGACCGGGGTGTCGCCGAGGCCGTATTGGTGAGCGAGAACTCCACGTCATACGGCAAGGATTTGGGAGATCCACGGCTCTTGGAGGAGTTGCTGCGTCAACTGGCACAGATTCTGCCTCGGGTGCGCGCCTCGTATCTCCAGCCCGCCGAGACCCGGCCCACGCTGTTGAAAACAATCGCCACGACCCCAAACGTGGCGCCGTATTTCGACATGTCCTTCCAACATGCGGCCGGGCCGTTGCTCCGTCGAATGCGTCGATTCGGCGACGGCGCGTCCTTTCTCGCTATGGTGGAGCAGATTCGTGCGCTCAGCCCCGAGGCCGGCATACGGTCAAACGTGATTGTAGGCTTTCCCGGCGAAACGGAGGCAGACGTGGCGCAACTCCTGGACTTCTTGTCCGCCGCCCGCCTAGATGCTGTGGGCGTATTCGGCTACTCCGATGAAGAAGACACTGAAGGGCAGTTGTTGCCAAACAAGATTGATGCCGACGAGATCGCCGCGCGGGTTTCCGAGGTGGCCAGCGTTGCGGAGTACGCCAGCATGGATCGAGCAGCCGCCCGGGTGGGGACCGAGGCCGTTGTCCTCGTGGAGGACAGCACTGGTACGGAACTGACAGGTCGTACCGAGTTCCAAGGGCCCGAGGACGGCAACACCCGCTGGCACGGGGAAGCGGGCGTGGGCGACCTCGTCACCGTCACTATCCGTGACACCGACGGAATTGATCTGATCGCCGAAGCAAGCGAGCGCGTGAGATGACTAACGCCGCAACCAAGACACCTACACTTAATCTCCCCAATGCGCTGACCACGTTACGGCTGGTGCTGGTGCCGTTCTTCGGCTGGCTGCTCTTGGCCGAGGATGGGGAAAACACCACACTGCGGGTCTTGGCGGGAGCCTTGTTCTTGTTCGCCTCGGCCACGGACTGGGTGGACGGGTACCTAGCGCGTAAGAACAATCAGGTCACGGCCTTCGGGAAGATTGCTGATCCGATCGCCGACAAGGCGCTGACAGGCGTCGCGCTGATTGGGCTGTCCATTTTGGGCGATCTGCCCTGGTGGGTCACTGGCGTGATCCTGATCCGCGAGGTAATAGTCACCCTGATCCGGTTCGCCGTGATCCACGACGGGGTGATTCCGGCAAGTCGCGGTGGCAAGGCCAAGACGGTGTCTCAGATGTTAGCCATCTTCCTGTATCTCCTACCGCTCACTGATTGGCTCGTCTCGGTGCGCACAGTCGTGATGGGCGTGGCGGTGGTGCTCACGGTTCTGACCGGCATTGACTACGCCTGGCGTGCCTATCGGGTCCGCAAGGGGGCTGACCTACGTCGTGAGGCCTTTGGCGCCAGCGGTAAGCCGTGACGCCGGGTGACCTATCCCGCTTGATTTTGGCGGAAGCCGAAGTACGCGGTTTCACGATCGCAGTCGCCGAATCGTTGACCGGTGGCAACGTGCTGGCCGCACTCACCGCGGTCCCCGGTGCCTCCATTGTTGTACGTGGTGGCGTTGTGGCCTACCAGAACTCGGTTAAGACCGGGATTCTGGGTGTGTCCGCAACAGAGCTGAGCACCAATGGGGCAGTGACTCAAACCGTTGCTGGTCAAATGGCCAGGGGAGTGGCCGGCGTTTGTTCAGCAGATATCGGGCTCAGCACAACTGGCGTGGCTGGTCCGGGACCGCAAGGAAAGGTTCCGGCCGGAACCTATTGGGTGGGGCTATGGCAGGCCGGTTCCCAGCGTGAGCGCTTGCAGGAGTCTGCAGGTGATCGGGCTACGGTGGTACAAGCCGCCGTTCTAGATGCGTTAGCATTCCTTGCTGAGGAACTCGACCTACTTTAATAACGTGGCTCGGTTGCCCAACTTTGATCACCTAGGTACTACACAATGTGTTCAAGGTCACGGAACCAGATTCCGCTTAGGAAAAAATCGGCAATCTGATACCTCGTGGGAATGTCATTGCCCTTATGTTGGTTAGGAATGGCAATGGTCTAAGAAAACCTGGTGTGAAGACCAAGATAGTCACACGGTCGCTGAACCCCGGCGGCTCGGCTCTCTTGGCGTTGGTCGGCAACACTGGATCTAGAAATGGAGGTGGGTTCGTGATCGTTCTGAGAGAAATCATCGGTCGTGAGCTACGTCGACTACGGCGCGACCAAGGCCGTACCCTTCGCGAGGTCTCAGACGCTGCCCAAGTGTCCCTGGGATACCTCTCCGAGGTCGAACGTGGCCAGAAGGAAGCATCATCGGAGCTGTTGGCGGCTATCTGCGGCGCCCTCTCCGCCCCGCTATCGCAGGTACTAGCAGCGGCCAGTGATGACGCTGCCGTGGTGGAAAGAGTGGAACTTGGCCGGCGCCCTGTCCACGTCAGTCCCGGAGTGGTTCGGTCCGCGCACATCCTGGCGGCCTAACCCAAGATTGTCAGCATCAGAGTTATTCATCCCGAACGCCGATTGCGCTGAGCTTGCTGTTCAGCGGGTCGGCGTTTGTGGTGTTCCAATAGGGTAGGCGAGAAGGGACTGATTGGTATGGGGATTTCGTTTCATCTGACTGACCGTCCATCCCAAGATGTGAGTGGTGTCCTCGTACACAGCTTCTCGGGGTTTATGGATGCCGGATCCGCAGCCAAGTTGGCGGTAGAGCATCTGCTAGAGACCTGTGAAACCCGACTGATCGGTGAGTTCGACCCAGACGACATTTTGGATTACCGCGCCCGGCGTCCCAAGATGTCCTACGACACCGATCACTTCACCGATGTGGAAATGCCAACCGTTCAGGTGCACGAGGCCACGGATCTGCAGGGGTCAAAGTTCTTGATCCTCAGCGGCCCCGAACCGGACTACCGGTGGGGCGCTTTCACCGATGCCGTGTTGGATCTTGTGGAAGAACTCGGCGTGGAACTGTCTGTCGGGCTGATTGGAATCCCATGGCCCGCGCCGCATACCCGGCCTGTGGGCGTCACCTTTCACGCAACGAAGCCTGACCTCATCGCGGGACATGCCTCGACCCTGGGTGAGCTGGAGATTCCCGGCCATATCGCCGCCCTACTGGAGTATCGCTTGGGCGAAGAAGGCCACGACGCGATGGGTCTAGCCGTCCAAGTGCCGCACTATTTGGTCCAGTTTGAGTATCCCCGGGCCGCCATCGCTCTGCTGCGGGGGTTAGCGGGTGCGACCGGTTTGCAGTTGTCCACCGATGAGCTAGAAGATGCGGCGAGCACCGCCGACGACGAAATCGGGCGGCAAACTGATGGCTCGGATGAGTTTGCACCGCTGCTTTCGGCCTTGGAAACCCAGTACGACGAGTCGTTGAGCGGCACTGAAGCCGACCCCACGCAATCGGCAATCCCTGATGCCGATCAAATCGGTGCTCAAGTCGAGCGGTTCCTCAGTGAGATGGACAGCCATCGGCCAGACGGCTCGGCCTGAACAGCTAGCGGCGGACCTTCAGTCCGCTAGGCGTGGCGAACGCGCCCGCGGCCTCCATGGCGGGCCGAAAAGCACTTTCTAGGGCTGGTTGCCCGTTGATTCGCTTCACTGTCATGGGACGCAGTTCCTGATGAGTAACCGCCTGTACGAGAGCCGTCAGCGCGGCGGCCTGTTCAGCGGAGTCTCGCTCCCACATGGTGACCGCGCTTCCGCCTGATTCCGCGTAGACAACCGGGCTGCCGGCCACCAAGATCACAAAAGCCCCTGCCTTGCGTCCAGGTCGACCCGGGCTTGCTGTTTCCGGCCAGGGCAGCGCCGCGCCGTACGGATTGGCAGGATCGGCGGCTGCCAGGACGGCGACAGGTTGCTCTGGTTCCTGGTTTCGGAACAGGTCGACCACGGGAATAGCCTCTAGGCTTCTCGCCGCATCGATTGCGGGCGCGAGCGCGAACTGGGCTCCGCCGAGGCCTGCCACAAAGTAGCCCCGCCGACTGTGGCCCTTCTCCTCGAGGGCTCGCAGAGCCCGGTAGTTGGGGCCGTAGACCTCTCTTTCAGCAGTCACAGCCCCTCGTGTCACGATGCCGTGCCGCAGTAGGAGGCCCTCACCACGCAGGAGAGCGGATTCTGGCTCCGCCCGGCGACTCGCCGGCAACAGCGACCAGCGTCCGGACGATAGGGCCGGGCCAGTGGGTCTGGCACCCAACCGGCGCCGGCGCACGGGCCGGATCTTGCGGGGGGAACGCCCAAGGGCGCGCAGCGGCGCGATGGAGTCGTTGGTGATCCGGCCTTCCCAGACCAAACTCCACAGCGTCGATGAGATCGCGAGCGCTTCCGCACGGCCCGTCAGTGCGGACACCAGTTGGTGTTCGAACCAGCCCCCACCTTGCTGAAGCAGGTCCAGGAGCAGAACGGCCAGGGTCGGCTCAACGCCGGTATCGGCCGCTGAGGTCGAGGGGTTGGCACTGCTACCGACGGGCAGGAAGGCCGGTGCGACGTCGCTGGGAGACAACGCGACCCAACCATCACGGGGGAGTGCGGCGACCCCCCACCAGGTGACTTCGCCGGCCGCGGTGAGCTGGTCCAGCATGCTTGGGTTGTAGGCCCGCACTCTAGCGGGCAAGATTAGAGTCTCCAATTGCGAGGCGGGCAATGGAACGCCAGCGAGTTGTTCGACGACGGCCATCAGACCGTCCAACCCCCGCTCGGAAGCGGGCGTCGTTGAGGTCTGCACCCGCTGCCATAACAGGGGGAACCGGGCATAGGTGCCTTGGTCAATGGGCTCTGCTTGCTGGGCATAAGCGGCTGCCGAGGCGCGCCGAATCGCCCGGAGATTGTCGCTCTGACACCATTCTGTGCCCGAGGAACTGGGCCGGAACTCGCCCTTGAGGATCTTGCCGCGTTTGACGAGGAGCTCCAACGTTTCGGTAATCGCTGATTGGGACAGCCCATAACGCGCCGCCACCTCGGCGCTGGTGAATGGCCCGTGGGTATTGGCGTAGCGATGCACCAATTTGGTCAGTGCGTCTGGGACCACAGCCAGAAACTCTTCGGGTAACCCCAACGGCAGTCCGGCCCCTAGCGCATCTCGCAGTAGGGCCGCATCCTGGGCCACGGCGATCCATTCCTGTCCACCCTGTCCGATTTGGACCAAACGTCTGGTACGAAACAGTTCCGCGATGAACGCATCGGTTACCCCACGCTGGGCACACTCACTTCTAAGGAGTGGGCCCACAGTCCGCACCACGTCCCACGCCTGCTCCAACGTGTGCGCTTTGCGGTCTGCGAGGCGCTGGAGGCGCGCGCTCACCGTAGCGATGGCGCCTTCGTCCAGCAGCTCGCGTAGGTCGGCCGTACCCAACAGCTCGGTTAGGAGAGACTCATCAAGGGAGAGTGCCGCCGATTTTCGCTCTGCCAATGGCGAATCGCCGTCGTAGAGGTACTGCGCAACGTAACCGAAAAGCAGTGAGCGGGCCATCGGGGACGGTGTTGGCGTGTGGACCTGGGTCACCGAGATGCTGCCCTCAGAGATGGCCTGCATCAGGTCAGTGAGCGCAGGAACATCGTAGACGTCCTGCACCACCTCTCGAACGGTTTCTAGCACGATGGGGAACGTCTCAAAATTCGCCGCCACCGTGAGTAGTTGTGCCGATCGTTGTCGCTGCTGCCACAGCGGGGCGCGCCGGCCAGGATCCTTGCGACCAAAGAGCAGGGCACGAGATGCACACTCACGAAACCGGGAGGCGAATACCGCAGAACCGCCAACTAGGGTCGTCACTTGCCCCAGCACGGTGGTGGGATCCTGCACGATTAGGTCAAGGAGATCGCGGCGTGCCTCTGGGTTGTCGCGATCGTGGCCGTCTTCCGGCAACCGCAACACGATGCCATCGTCGCCAGCCATCACTTGGGCATCGACACCAAATTCGGTGGAAATCCTTTCCCCAATGATGAGCGCCCAAGGGGCATGGACCTTCGCTCCGAACGGTGAGTGAATCACAACCCGGCGATCGCCAATCTCGTCAGAGAAGACCTCGATGATGATCGCCTTGTCGTGGGGCAAACCCCCGGTGGCGACGCGCTGCTCCTGAAGATAACTGGTGAGATTCTCGCGGGCCGCCGGGTCTAACCCTGGCGTTGGGGTGGCCGGCGTGAAATCTCGCAGGAATCTACCGATCTCGTAGCCAAGTTCTGATGGACGCCCCATGGTGTCCCCGTGCCAAAACGGCATCTTGGCCGCCTGGCCCGGGGCTGGGCTCACCAGAACACGATCAGCGGTGATCTCTTCGATTCGCCAACTCGCCGAGCCAAGTGCAAAGACGTCTCCGACCCGAGACTCGTAGACCATCTCTTCATCGAGTTCACCCACCCGCCGACTCTCGTCGCCGCTGGCCAACATCACTGCAAAATGGCCGCGGTCTGGAATGGTCCCGCCGGCTGTCACCGCCAGCCGCTGGGCACCGGGTCGGGCCGAAAGCTGGTTGGTGGTGGGATCCAGCGTAAGGCGCGGGCGCAGGCTGGCGAAATCTTCACTGGGGTACCGCCCGATCAGCATGTTGACCACAGCATCAAAGGAGGACCGCGGCAGCCCCGAATACGGCCCACTGCGCCGTACCAAGCCAAAGGCGAGATCGACGTCCCAATCGTCCATCGCCACCATGGCAATCAGTTGCTGAGCCAGCACGTCCAGCGGATGTTGGGGCGGATGGATCGGTTCGATCTCGCCCGCGCCCATCGCCCCCAGCGTGACGGTCGCAGAGAGGAGGTCACCGCGGTGCGTCGGAAACACAATGGCTTTGCTAACCGCCCCGACCTGGTGCCCGGCTCGGCCAACGCGCTGCAACCCGCTAGCCACGCTCGGCGGAGACTGGATTTGAATCACCAGGTCCACGGCCCCCATATCAATGCCCAGTTCCAAGCTGGAGGTCGCTACGACTGCGGGTAATCGCCCGGCCTTGAGGTCGTCCTCGATGGCCCGTCTCCGCTCCTTACTCACCGAGCCGTGATGTGCCATGGCGATCACGCCGGCCTCGCCAGCGGCATCCTGTTGTTCTTGCGCCCACATCTCGTTGAGTTTGGTTGTCAAGCGTTCCGCCAACCGGCGCGAGTTGGCGAACACCAGCGTTGAGGTGTGCGCTTTGATGGCCTCAAGTACTTGGCGTTGGACGTGGGGCCAGATCGTAGGCCCAGAGGTGTGCCCCTCTTCGTCATCGGTCGCGGGCGG
The DNA here is from genome assembly GCA_022600255.1 of Actinomycetes bacterium. Taxonomy (GTDB): domain Bacteria; phylum Actinomycetota; class Actinomycetes; order S36-B12; genus JAHZKU01. Next base: position 11,313 of record JAHZKU010000281.1, read on the forward strand.
GTTGGCCATGTCTTCGATCGGAACCACCACGCTGAGATCCAGCGTCTTGGCGGCGTCGGGCTGCACGATCGTCACTGGCCGATCGCCCCCAAGGAAACGAGCAATCCGCTCCGGCGGGCGCACGGTGGCGGACAGCCCGATGCGCTGTACCGGCTGACCCGTCAACGCGTCGAGGCGTTCCAGAGAAAGGGCCAAGTGAGATCCCCGTTTGCTGCTAGCCACGGCGTGGACTTCATCAATGATCACTGTCTGAACCGTTGTGAGCGTCTCGCGGGCCGCTGATGTAAGCATGAGATAGAACGACTCGGGGGTGGTGATCAAGATGTCCGGGGGCTTACTGATGAGTCTGCGTCGATCGGCGGGAGTCGTATCACCGGATCGGACTCCGGTAGTGATGGGAAGTGCGGACCCGCGCACCCGACCGATTCCGGCGATCGGCGATCGCAGGTTGCGCTCAACATCGACGGCCAAGGCTTTGAGTGGGGAAACGTAGAGCACGGTACTGCCCGGCTGCACGGTACCGCCCGGCCTTGGATTGGACTCAGCCTCCGCCGCTGATTCGGTCGCTGCGGTTGTCATCCGGTCAATGGCCCAAAGAAAGGCCGCCAAGGTTTTTCCGGATCCCGTTGGTGCCACGACTAGGGCATTTTCCCCAGCGGAAATGGCCTGCCACGCTTGCGCTTGTGCCGCGGTGGGGGCGACAAAAGTATCGGCAAACCAGCGCCGGGTGTCCGCGCTGAACCAAGGGAGTTGCGGAGCAGGATCAGTCATCCCAGCACTCCCTCGGCCTTGGCGGACCTCATCAGCGTACTCCGGAGAAGGTAGGCTGTGGTGATGCGGTACACCGAGTTCTGGCGGCGGATGGAGGCGGTGCTTGGGCCGCAATATGCCGCGTCTTGGGCGGCCGATCACCACATCGAGGAGTTGGGGGATCGGACCGTCTTAGTGGCGCTGGAACAGGGTGATTCAGCGCAGTCCGTGTGGCGCGCCGTCGTTCGCACCATCGATGTGCCACCGGCTCTCCACTGAAACAGCGGTCCGGCTCGGGCGACACGGTGACTGGAAAGCCACTAAATCGAACAGGTGTTCTAGTACAGTGTTAGTCATGCACACAGCCTGGTCAGTCTTGGGTCGCTCATTCGACGAGCGGGTGACACTCGCTGACCCGTACCGGTTATCCACACTGAGTCAAGTCGTTCCCGGTTGCTGTCGGACCTTGGCCTTACGTTAGCGATAGACCAACGAGAAGCCAGCCAATCAAACCAACCCCAACACAAATCCCACATAGGAGACCTCATGGCCAGCAAAGATCGCGAGAAGGCACTCGACTCGGCTCTTTCCCAAATCGAGAAGCAGTTCGGCCGTGGTTCGATCATGCGATTGGGAGACGAGGGGCGCGTTCCAATCGAAGTGATTCCGACGGGGTCGATTGCCCTTGATGTCGCTCTTGGTATCGGCGGTCTACCCCGTGGCCGCGTCGTAGAAGTCTACGGACCGGAGAGCAGCGGTAAGACCAGCATTGCCCTACACGCGATTGCGAGTGTGCAGGCACAGGGCGGGATTGCTGCGTTCATTGACGCCGAACATGCGCTTGATCCGGTGTATGCCGAGGCGCTCGGTGTTGACCTAGACAGCCTCTACGTCTCCCAGCCCGACACCGGTGAACAGGCACTGGAAATCGCGGACACACTGGTGCGGTCCGGCGCGATCGACCTGATCGTGATTGACTCGGTCGCGGCCCTCGTGCCGCGGGCCGAGATCGAAGGGGAGATGGGGGATAGCCACGTTGGCCTGCAAGCCCGGCTCATGAGCCAAGCGCTGCGGAAGATGGCGGGAGCCTTGAGCGCCTCTGGCACGACGGCGATCTTCATCAACCAGCTGCGCGAGAAGATCGGTGTCATGTTTGGCTCGCCAGAAACGACGACCGGCGGCAAGGCGCTGAAGTTCTACTCATCCGTGCGACTCGATGTGCGGCGAATAGAAACCTTGAAGGGTGGCACCGAAGCCGTCGGTAACCGTGTCAGGGTTAAAGTCGCCAAGAACAAGGTGGCGCCGCCGTTTAAGAAAGCTGAGTTCGACATTCTCTACGGCGTGGGGATCTCTAAGGAAGGCAGCCTGATCGACATGGGCGTTGATAACGGCATCGTTCGCAAGTCCGGCTCTTGGTACACCTACGAGGGCGATCAGTTGGGCCAAGGCAAGGAAAACGCCCGGGCGTTTTTGCGCGACAATCCGGACTTGTCGAATGAGATTGAGAAGCGCATCAAGGAGGCCGTGGGGATTATCCCGAAGGTCGACGAGCCTGCCGAAGAGGCCGACTTGGGGGCCATCCCGGACGCGCCCACCCCCATTGATCTCTGAATCCAGCTAGGCCATGACGGAGACTGCGGCGATTCCGCCCGAAAATGCAGCGTTATCCATTGGAAACTTAGTGGACGGGTCTGCCGCAGTCCCAGCCAAAAGGCCACGCAGACCAGACCCAACTCCCTCGGCAGCCCCGGACAGCGCCAGTGACGAAGGCCCCGAGGTCGACCCCGAGGAGTTGAAGGAGCGGGCGCGCGCGATTGCCCTGCGAAAGCTTGCCTCGGCCTCGCGCACACGTGTTGAACTGCAGCAGGCGCTTGCGAAGGCTGAAATTCCTCCGGAGATTGAACGGGAGGTCTTGGATAGGTTCACCGAGGTCGGGTTAATCGACGATCCCAGTTACGCCAATGCGTTCGCTGCGGGCCGGGCGCGGGCCGGCTGGGGTAAGCGGGTGATCCGGATGCGACTGCGGGACAAAGGGATTGACCCGGAACTGGCCGAGGTGGCCCTCACCGAGATCACAGAGGACGACGAGCGGGTCCAGGCCACTCGGTTGGTTGAGCGGCGCTGGCCACGATTGGTTCGGCAGGACGCTCATGTACGGAATAGGCGCCTCTACGCCATGCTGGCCCGACGCGGCTTCTCCTCCGACGTCATCTCAGCGGCGATTGCCGAGGTTGCTGAGCGCGAGGTTGCCTAGCCCCAACCGTTCTTGGCCATTCGTTCCCGCTCGCGCCGGATCATGTCGTTGAGGCCGTGTTCATCATCGTTGGCCAGCGCCCACAGCGCGCCCTGCGCCGTCCAGGTGTCCACATAGGCTTGGCAACGTGCGGCATCCTCTGCGATCACGGGTGCCGTCTGGAACAACACCGCCCGCGCCTCGGGGGGTAATCCCACAGACACGGCCGCTGCGTCTGCGGCCACATCCGCGATGCCCGCGCCATCCCAGTCCAACACCCCAGTGAGTCTGCCCAGCTCACTGAACCGGGCGTTCACCCCGCCCAAATCGCCATGCACAAGGCCGAGATGGGCGGACCGATTGGCAACAATCGCGGCAAGGGCGGCGCGATCCATGGCTTCATAGACATCGTTGGGGACATGACCTTCCAACTCGCGGACCCGGATCGCCAAGTCGTCCCACAACCCAGTGAGATCTATGCGGGGGAGCGGCCACAGCGTTGCGGATATCGCGCGCAGTTGCAGCAGGAGGTACGCGAACTGCCGACCGACTGCCACCGGCCTGCGCGCTGCCAGGCCCACGACCATCGGGTGGTCTAGCCCGTTTCCTCCGATCAACTCAAGTTCCAGAAATGCCTCGCCCGGCCTGCCAAGGTGGGTGCGGTACCACCGCGGCACCGGCAACCCAAGCGCGGCGCTCAGCTCGTGGCGTTTGCCGTAGTCGGCAATCTCGGCGGCGTCATTGGCTTCTCGCGGGAATCGATAGACCCGCTGTTGGGTCTTCGACACGATCACGAGACTGCGGTGGCCACTGCTGTCCACAACAACGGTGTCGCGAGCCAGTCCGACTTGGTCCAGACACGTTTGCACGAACTCGGTGCTGTCGTTGATCCACGACCCAGTCCGGATGGCACCTTGCGAGAGGGCCGGGGTGCGCCGATGCGACTTGAAGGGGAGACCGGCGGAAGAGACCATGAGACCTCCTGGGTTACTCAAGACAGTGGTCGCGGTGGTTGGCTCTCCTCCAACGGCGGGGGCGCACTGGCGGTGTCATCTAGGGTACTCAACTCCCGGAACCGCGGAATGACCAGCGGAACCAAACAGATCACTGTAATTGCGACGGCAATGATCGGGAACGCCCACTCGATGCCCACACCATCGACCAACGGCCCAACCAATAAGAATCCGATCGGTCCGGCCGCGTACTGAATCGCGGTCAGCAAGCCCACCACCCGACCGCGGAGGCGCGACGGTGTCCGAGTCTGCATCGCGACGTTGAGAATGGGTTGGATCGGTCCGAAGGCGATCCCGACAACGATGGACAGCACGATCATCCAGGCCAAGTCCGGCAGCGAACTGAGCCCCAAGATCCCCAGAGCCGTGAAGAGCAGCGCTAGCCAGAAGACCCGAAGATTCCCGATTCGCACGCTCAACCAGCCATAGGCTAATGCTCCTGCAATCATTCCCAATGACATGGCCATCAGTACTAAGCCGAGTCGGCCTGGTGCATCCTGCGCCTCGTAGAAGACCGGCAGAAGCACCCCTTCAACTGGGAGCCAGATGGCGACCAACGCCGCCATTAGGATGGCAAGCGCGCGCTGGAGGCGATCGCGCCACACAAACACGATGCCCTCCGAGGTGGACTTCCAGAAGCCAACCTCGTCGGTCGTACTCGGCTTGCCGCCACCTGGGATCTTGACGATGGCGATCGCAAACGTGCTGGCTGCAAACATCATCGCCGTGATCCAAAACGTGGGGGCCGCTCCGATCACCGCGATGAGAACACCCCCGAGGGCAGGGCCAATAACGTAGGCGGCGCCCCACACAGCTTCATGGATCCCGTTGGCTTTCGCCAACGGCAGGCGGGCGGCTTCGGCAGCCTCTGGCACCATGGCCTCCCGTGCCCCCATCCCCGCCGGATCGAAGATTGCACCAAGGACAGCCAGGATGGCCAAGAGCCCAAAGTCCAATCCGAAGGCAAAATCAACAATGGGGATCAGGGCCACACTGATCAGACTCAGGATGTCCGAGATCACCGAGACCTTTCGCCGCCCGGCCTTGTCCACGATGGTTCCCGAAAGTAGGGCCGCGATCATGGTCGGTACCGCAGTGATCGCGGCCAAGACCCCAGCAGCCGTTGCGCTGCCGGTCCGCTCTAGTACAAGCCAGGGCAGGGCGACGATGGTGATCCCGTTGGCGGCGCCGGACAGCCCGGTGCCAGCCTCTACCGCCAGAAAGGGCCGCCAACTCCTTACCCCCGAAAGGGCGGCTGCATCAGGGTCGGAAGGCACAGAATCTAGCTTGCCTGATCCAGCGGATCAGGGCGAGTGCAGGCAACATCTGCAGATATCCGGCATCATCGGGAGCAGTGGCTGTCCCGATGTGGGGGTGCCAATGCTACTCAGAAACGAAGGCCAAAATGATAACCGGTTACGCCAAGGCGAAGAAGGTCAGCAAAGCGGACTACAAGAAGCGTGTTGAAACGCTACGGGTCGACTTGATCAACGCCCAGTATGACCTGAAGTCGGCGGACTTTCCGCTGGTCATCGTGATCGCCGGTGACGATCGGGTAGGCGCAGCCGAAGTGGTGAATCGATTGAATCAGTGGATGGACAGCCGCTACCTAAGAACCCAGGTACTTGGCGATCCGTCGGAGGAGGAAGCACAGCACCCCCGGTTCTGGCGGTTGTGGCAATCGATCCCCCCGAAAGGCCAGGCCGCACTGTGGGTGGGGGGACTCATGCGAATGGTCAGCGCCTACCTCGCTAACGAAGTCAGCAAGTCCGAACTACACAGTTGGGCGACGAACCTCCGTCAGTTCCAAGATGAGCTGATCGCCGACGGCGCTCTGATCCTGAAGTTCTACATCCACACTCCGGCCAAACTGCAGAAGAAGCGCATGAAGAAGGCGAAGAAGAACGACCGGGCTTGGCGGTATCATGCTCGTGACTGGCAGACCGCAGACGCCATGTCGGATGGCCTACCCGTCATGGAGGAGGTGCTGCGCGAGACAACCACGCGTGGCGCGCCGTGGCATATCATCGAGGGCTCAAGTCGCCGCACCCGAGACCTCCTAATCGGGGAGGCGATTCAGGCCTCGATCCAGTACCGCCTCGAGCAGGAGCAACCGGCAGGTATTGCATTGCCGCCCTCGTCGTTTAGTGATGCGCCCGATGTGACTAGCGAAGTCGATTTGTCGGCGAGCATTGATCGGGCAGACTACGACGTTGAACTTGAGGAGCTGCAAGGGGAACTGCACTCGCTCTCGCACCGCGCGCAGAAGAAAGGCGTGTCGTCGGTTCTGGCGTTTGAGGGCTGGGATGCCGGCGGTAAGGGTGGCGCGATTCGACGGGTCACCGCAGGGCTGGAAGCCGGTGACTATCGTGTGATTCCGGTAGCCGCCCCCACCCAGGAGGAACTGCGGTACCCATATCTCTGGCGGTTCTGGCGCAATCTGCCTGGGGAGGGCCAAGTCGCCATATTCGACCGGACTTGGTATGGCCGTGTTCTCGTGGAACGGGTGGAGGGGTTCGCCACGGACGCCGATTGGCAGCGGGCCTACGCCGAGATCGTGAACTTCGAACAGCAACTGGTGGATCGAGGCCTATACGTCGGAAAGTTCTGGCTACAAATCTCTAAGGATGAGCAACTGGCCCGTTTCAAATCTCGCGAGAACACGCCGTACAAGAAGCACAAGATCACTGAGGAGGACTATCGCAATCGCGAGAAGTGGGACCAGTACGTGATTGCCGTTAACGAGATGATTTCGCGCACCTCGACGCCGCTGGCCCCCTGGACCCTAGTCCCTGCCAATGACAAGTATTCCGCCCGGCTGACGGTGCTCCGGACAGTGAACGAGGGGCTGCGTGCCGCCATCAAACGTGCCTCCTAGCCGGGCGCTCAAGCGATGGGAAGGCTGCGATCGGCCGCTGCGACTTCGCCGGTGAACAGGCCACCAAGCTGGGCCAATCGATTGGTATCAACCGAGTACCAGGCCCAAGTGCCCTCCTGATCCCGAATCAGGAGCCCAGCTTGCGTCAGGATCTTCAAGTGATGGCTAACTGTCGGCTGCCGAAGCCCTAGGGGCTCCGTTAAGTCGCAAGCGCAAAGACGCTGGCCCGCCAGAATCAGCGACAAGAGTTGCAGTCGGGTGGGATCAGCGACGGCCTTGAGGAGTCTGGCGAGCTCCTGGGCATCAGTGCGATTCAGCGGTGCTTGTAGCCCGGCGGGGAGACAATCCGTTCCCATGCCTGGCCCACACGCGTTTTCGGATTCAGTCGGCGATACTGCCGGTGTGACTGCTGTCATGGCGTGCCCTCCCGCTGACACAAAGTCTTGGCGCAAAGTGTTGGCACAAAGATTGCGACACCTCATTGTAACCGAGCACTAATATCTATGGCAGTCTATATTGACAGTAGTCAATATGTGCCTGGTGCAGCCATCCGATTGGACTCTGACCGATGCCACGTCGAATCTTTGCCGAGTTTCTTGGCACTGCGCTCTTGCTGGCCGCCATCGTCGGCTCAGGCATCATGGGCCAGGCGCTCAGCAGCGACCTAGGGGTCGTTCTGATCATCAACACCTTGAGCACCATCTCCGCGCTTGGCGTGCTGATCTGGACGCTGGGTTCGGTTTCAGGTGGTCACTTCAATCCGGCAGTAACCGGGATTGCGGCACTGCGACGAGAGGTGCGCCTCCCCGAGGCTGGCGGCTACGTGGCCGCACAGATTGTTGGTGCTGTCCTCGGTGTGGGTTTAGCCAACTTCATGTTTGACCTACCCGTTTGGGAGCTGTCCGCGAACGAACGGTGGGGTGCGGGCGTTTGGGTGGGCGAGATCGTGGCCACGGCTGGCTTGCTATGGGTGATTGGTGCGCTAACCCGTACCGGAAAGGGGCACCTAGGTCCGCTGCTGGTCCCGCTATGGATCGGAGCAGCCTTCTTGTTCACCTCCTCCACGTCTTTTGCGAACCCCGCCGTGACAATCGGTCGCGCCTTCACCGACACCTTTAGCGGGATTGAATTGGCCAGTGTTGCGCCGTTCATCGTATTCCAGTTAGTCGGGGCGCTGCTCGGGGCGGCGCTGACGGAGATCTTCTACCCGCGCAAGGCGCAGCCCGAGCCCTTAGACCTGCCAGAGCCAGTCCACGACGCAACATGAGGAGAAGAAGTGTCAGAAATCTCAAGCGACAAGCACAGCGTCTTGTTCGTCTGCGTGCACAACGCCGGGCGATCACAAATGGCAGCGGCCTACGTGGCCGCGCTGTCAAACGGCGCCGTCGAAGTGCGGTCGGCGGGATCAGCGCCTGCGGACAGCATTAATCCGGCCGTCGTTGCGGCAATGGCGGAAGAAGGGATCGATATCGCCGCTGAAGTCCCCAAGGTGTTGTCTGACCAAGCCGTCGTGGATTCGGATGTGGTGATCACGATGGGTTGTGGGGACGTATGCCCGATCTACCCCGGCAAACGATATGAGGACTGGAAACTCGCCGATCCGGCCGGCCAAGGGGTCGCCGCGGTGCGACCGATCCGGAACGAGATCCGCGGTCGTGTAGAGGCCTTGCTGGACTCCTTATTGCCCGCCTGAGCGCACGTATTCGGGCTACCACCCGAAGCCGCGACAACACCACTAAGGTTTGGAGTGTGCACCTATATGTGATGCGGCATGGGCAAAGCCATGTCAATCTTGCGGACCTCACGCTGTCTCATCGGGACGAACCCCTCACCGAGAAGGGGGTCGCGCAGGCGACCGCCGCTGCGGAGTACATTTCCGAACATCTGACACTCGACGGTATCTTTGCCAGCACCGTCGCGCGAGCCGACCAGACCGCCCGTCTCGTCAGCGAAGCCACCAGCGTTGCGGTGACTCCTGACCCGCGACTGCGCGAGATCGGAACCGCTTACCCGGACGGCACCCCGGTGGCGCAAACGGACTTGCGGCCCTACGTTCCCAAGATGTGGGGCACGCAACGTCCGTACGAACCCGTAACCGAGGGTGGGGAATCCTGGATGCAGTTCCGGTCCCGGGTGGGATCCTTCCTAGAATCCACCGTTCCGGTCCGGGGCCGATTTGGGGATCCCACACCGCTATCCCCAGACCACGACAATGAGCACTACCTAGTGGTGTGTCATGCCGGGGTGATCGAGGCGATGTTCGAATACGTCTTTGAGAAGGGCCCGTGGAGCGCAGTAGCGATCCACACCAGCCACACTGGGCTCACTCACTTGCAGTATTCGCCGATGGTGGATATGCCCGACTGGTGGCTGCACTATCACAACCGGATCGTTCACCTATCTGAGGACCTCATCACCTGATGAGTCAGAAAAATGGTAGCGGCGGGGTCGCAGATCTGTCCAAGTACGCGTGGCTATCCCTTGGTGTAGGCGTTGTTGTCCTGGCCCTGAAACTTGGGGCGTGGTGGGTAACAGATTCAGTTGGCTTGTTCTCCGATGCCATGGAATCGCTAGTCAACATTGCTGCGGCCATCGTGGCGATCATCGCACTGCGCACCGCCGCCAAGCCGGCGGATCGAGCGCACCAGTTTGGTCACGGCAAAGCCGAGTACTTTTCGGCCTTGACCGAGGGTGTTCTCATCATTTTGGCGGCGTCCCTGATTATTTTCACTGCTGTACCAAGGCTTCTCCAACCAGAGCCGCTTGAGGAGATTGGGCTCGGGCTGGCCATATCCGTACTGGCTTCACTGTTGAACGCGGTCGTGGCGCTGATACTTTGGCGAGCGGGCACCAAGCACGGGTCGCTAGCGTTGATTGCAGATGCTAAGCATCTCATAACCGACCTGTGGACCACCGGCGGGGTTTTGGCTGCAGTATTGCTTGTTGGCTTGTCTGGCTGGCTGATTCTGGATCCCTTGATTGCCTTGGCGGTGGCGGTCAACATCATCTTGGTGGGCTTCGGACTGATGCGCCGCAGCCTCTCCGGCTTGATGGATTCTGCGCTCCCTGAGTCCGATGTGACCAAACTGAAGACCGCTCTGGCTCCGTATCGTGGCCAAGATATAGAGATCCATGCGGTGCAGAGTCGGATTTCGGGACGGCAGCGTTTCGTCTCAATGCACGTACTTGTGCCGGGAGGGTGGTCAGTTACTGCTGGGCATGATTTGTGCGAATCGATCGAAGACTCGGTCAAGGAAGCGTTGGGTTCATGCTCGGTCAGCACCCACCTGGAGCCACGGGAAGACCCGCGCTCGTTTTCAGACACGCCAGAGGGTGCTGAACACGAGTTGGACTGAATCCGCCGATGCCGGTTCGCTACGTTGGACCTAAGCAGCGACGGGAGCTAGTTGATGCCGAACAGTGAACCAATCACGGCTGAACCAGAACCTCGCTGGTACCGCGATGCGGTGATATACCAAGTCCACGTACGTTCCTTCTCCGATGGCTCCGGTGACGGGGTGGGTGATTTTGCGGGCCTGACGGCGCGGCTGGACCATATCCAAGATCTAGGCGCCACCGCAGTTTGGATTCTGCCCTTTTACCCCTCGCCGCTACGAGACGGCGGCTACGACATTGCCGACTACACCGGCGTGAATCCTGACTACGGCTCGATGCGCGATTTTCGCCGCTTCGTGGCAGAAGCACACAGCCGCGGTCTTCGCGTGATCACGGAGGTCGTGATCAACCACACCAGTGACCAACACAAATGGTTCCAGCGCGCGCGTAGGGCCAAGCCAGGTTCGAAGTATCGCGATTTCTACATGTGGAGCGACACCGACGCGAAGTACGCTGATGCCCGGATCATCTTCTCCGACTTTGAGTCTTCCAATTGGTCTTGGGACTCCATGGCCGGCGCCTACTACTGGCATCGGTTTTACAGCCACCAACCCGACCTCAACTTCGACAATCCCGCCGTTCACGACGCTGTGATCAAGGTTGTGGACTACTGGTTGGGCCTTGGAGTGGATGGGCTGCGACTGGACGCCATCCCTTACCTATACGCCCGCGAGGGAACGACTTGCGAGAACCTACCCGAAACCCATGACTTCCTAAAGAAACTACGGGCTCATGTGGACGAGAAGTATCAGGATCGCATGTTGCTGGCTGAGGCCAACCAGTGGCCCGAGGACACCCGCGCCTACTTTGGTGATGGCGATGAGTGCCACATGGCCTTCAACTTTCCAGTCATGCCCCGGATGTACATGGCTTTGCAAATGGAGGATCGCTATCCGTTGGTGGACATCTTCGAGCAAACCCCAGACATCCCTGAGTCAGCGCAATGGGCGCTGTTTCTGCGCAATCACGATGAATTGACGCTGGAGATGGTGACCGATGAGGAGCGCGACTACATGTATCGCGTCTACGCCTCCGACCAGCGGGCGCGCGTGAATCTGGGAATTCGGCGGCGGTTGGCACCCCTCCTGAACAACGATCGTCGCAAGATCGAACTGCTCAACGGCCTGCTACTCTCGCTGCCCGGCACACCGATTATCTACTACGGCGATGAGATCGGGATGGGGGACAACATCTACTTGGGGGACCGGGACGGAGTGCGAACCCCAATGCAGTGGAGCGCGGATCGCAACGCGGGCTTCTCCGGGGCGAACCCGCAACAGCTATTTCTGCCGGTCAACATCGATCCGGAGTACCGCTACGAATCGGTGAATGTGGCTTCGCAGGAGGGAAACGCCAACTCTCTGTTGGTTTGGATGCGCCGCATCATCGGCTTGCGGCAAAAACATGCGGAACTCTTTGGCGGGGGCGACCTAGAGTTTCTGAAGCCGGACAACTCCAAAGTGCTGTGTTACCTGCGGCAAGGCGAGGATGGCAGCACCGTACTAATCGTGGCCAACCTGTCCCGCTTCAGCCAGTACGTGGAACTGGATCTAGCCCAGTACCGGGGACACACACCGATGGAGATGTTCGGCCACTCTCAGTTCCCTCGGATCGGCGAACTGCCATACCTACTCACCATTGGCCCGTACGCGTTCTACTGGTTCGTTCTTGAGCCTTCCGAGGACCCAGGCGATGAAGATCAGGACCGCTTGCCGGTGATTCCGGCTCCGGCGAACTGGGCCAACCTGTTCGATGACCGCAGGATGCGGCGGTCCCTAGAGTCGGTGCTACCCGCAGTGCTACGGACGCGGCGCTGGTTTGGCGGCAAGGGTCGTCGTCTGACGGGGGCCAACATCATCGATGCCATCCCCGTTTCGTTGGGGTCCGTGCGCGAGTTCGCCCGGATTCTGATGCTCGAAGCCCACTACAACGACGGCGAGCCGGAAACCTACGTGATGCCGGTGACGTATTTGCCAAAGCAGTATGCCGATGAGTTCTTGGCTGACCACCCCGGAGCAGGCTTGGTGCGGGTGCATTCCGATGACACCCAGACGTTAGATGGGGTGCTGTGTGACGCCATCTCGGATGAGTTGTTCTCCACACGCTTGCTCGATGCGATCTCGGCACGGCGCCGGATGCGGGGCCCTAAAGGGGAACTGCGCGGGGTGGCCACAAAGGCGCTGCGTGCGCTCAGCGAAGGCGCGACCGATCTGTGGCCTTCAGTGAGCCGTGGCGAGCAGAGTAATACTTCAGTTCTGTTCGGGGACACGTTCATCCTGAAACTGTTTCGCCGCTCTGAGCCGGGGATGAATCCGGATTGGGAGATCGGCCGATTCCTGACAGAAGGTGATCGATTCCCGCATAGCCCAGCCATGGCCGGCGCGTTGGAATACCGAGATAACAACGGCAACAATCGGACGCTGGCGGTGCTCCAGCAACTCGTGCCACATGACAGCGACGCTTGGTCCCACACGCTGTATCAACTCGGTGGCTATTTTGAGGCGCTGCCGGGGGTGGAGTCGGTGCAACGCCGTAGTCTTTCGCCCCCCAGCGCGTTGATCGGACTCCAACAGGCCGATGCGCCGGAGTTGGCCCACGAGTTGTTCGGAACCATGCTCCAGGAAGCGGAGTTGATCGGACGGCGCACGGCCGAGATGCACCTAGCACTCGTGGGCGACAGCAAACACCCCGACTTCGCCGTTGAGGCGTTCAACGCGCAACACCAACGCTCCATGTATCAATCGATTCGTAATCAGATCGCGCGGGCAGTGGACCAACTGCGTCGCAATCGGGGCCGACTCAACGAAGAGGATCAGCACCTAGCCGCCGAACTGTTGGGCCGGATCGACGAACTGAATGCCCGGATTGATGCGCTCAAAAAGAAGCGGCTGCTTGGGCCCCGGATGCGGATTCACGGCGACTATCACCTCGGACAACTCCTGTTCACCGGTCGCGACTTCCAGATCATCGACTTTGAGGGCGAGCCAGCGCGCCCGATCTCCGTGCGCCGATTCAAACGCTCGCCACTTCGTGACGTGGCGGGCCTGTTGCGATCCTTCGACTACGCGGCCCTATCTGGGCTTGCCAACTACGCCGATGCCTTCACATTGCATCGGCCAGAAGAGCAGCACTTGGCTCGCAATGGGGCGCGGTTCTGGTCCGGTTGGGTAGGGGGAGCCTTTTTGAACGCCTACTTCGCCAGTGCAGAGAAGCTGTTTGCTGATCCGGTCGCGGACTATGAGGTGCAGCTGCGCGCCCTCCTATTGGAGAAGGCCTCCTATGAACTGGAGTACGAACTCAACAACCGGCCCGATTGGGTAGGCCTACCTATGAGTGGGCTGCTGGGATTGATAGAGCAGTAGCGGTCCATAGCGGCCTGATCGAGGAGTGGAGTCAAGTCTGCGCCCCAAGCAGCTCCCGCCAGCTCGCAGCAAACTCCAGGTAGCTGCCGGTAGCACGAACACGTCCCTCATCCATAACGACTACCTGGCTGCAGCGACTTGCGATCTCCTTGCGACTCGTGGCCAGAATCAAGGTGGCGTCGGGTATGAGCTCCTCCAGCGTTGCGACAACGTTCCCCAAATCCGCCCCACTACCCAAGTCCAAGGTGCGGTCCAACACCAGAACGTGGGGCCGCGCCATGACGGACCGGGCGACAGCGATGATGGCACGTTGGATATCGGAAAGATTTTTGGCGCCCAACTGAATCTGTGTGTCCAACCCGTCTGGTAGCCGTTCGACAAACCGGGCCCCGCCCAGTGCCGTGAGTACTTGCTCGCAGATCTCATCCAAGTCCGAGTCTGCACTGGCTACAGGGCTGAGTCCCATCTCGGCCGCTAAGCCCAGCGTCTGCCGAACGGTTGCCGAGAAGAGCATTGGTTTCACAGGCACGTAGTGAATCACTTGCCGGTAGTCCGCCAGATCAAAGTCTGCGACAGCTGATCCGCCATATCTGAGTTCACCAGAAGTCAGACTGATTGTGCGACCCAGCAATCCCGCTAGTGTGGAGCGCCCAGAGCGTAACGGGCCCACAAGCGCGGTGGACTGGCCGGCGGGGATGTCGAGCGTCACGTCGACCACGGAGACGATTCGGGTTGTCCTGCTCACGTAGTTGGCGTTCACGAAGGACAGTGACTGCGTGTGTTCTGGCATTGATTGCGGGTCAGTCGGGCTGGTCATGGCGTCGGGGGTGCGCAACAACTGATAGGCCTTGTCCACCGCCGCCATGCCCGATTCATAGTTGGCGGTGACTGAGGTCAGTTGGGTGGCGGCGGTAAAGAAGCCGCTGATCAAGCCGACGAAGGCCACGATGGTGCCCACTCCGGCCTCGCCATTTACCGCCTGTGTACCGCCCACAATGATCAATAGCCCCACCGAAATTGAGCCCAAGAGAGCCGTGACCGGCTCAAAGATGGCTGTTTGTACGATCGGACGCAGCTCCACTTCCCGATTACGTTCGTTCGCGGCGGCAAACTGCTGAATCACATCGGCTTGGCGGGCGTAGTCGTGCACTAACGGCATTGTGTTGAAGCTGTTACGCGCGATTGTCGTGACCTCAGCGATCGAGTCTCGGCCGCGCTCGTACCAGGGTTGGCTGCGTTTGCGATAGATCCACGTTGCGGCCAGAAAGATTGGCAAGATCGCCAAGGCCACCAGGGTGAGTTGCCAGTCCAGATAAAACATGGCGATTAGCGAAATGGTCGCACCGGATAACCCTCGCAACAGCAGCGATAGACCGGTCACAAAGAGCAGTCGCACCTTGGGAGCATCGTTGATGACCCGCGAGATCAGGGTGCCCGAGCCGAGTTCAGCGACTTGCCCGGGCGTCAGGGCCTGGACGCGATCAAATACTTGCTTCTGTAGTGACACGGTTACGCGATCGGCGAGCACGTAGCCCTGTACCTCTCGCGCGTGAAGACAGATTCCCGCGAGCAGAATCGCGATAGCCATCCCGACCCCAGCGACGACGAGGACGGCCCCGTTGTTGGCTGAGACTCCGTCGTCAATGGCCACACTGGCCAAGAGCGGAACAGTCGTTAGGAATAGTGGTCGTAACATTGTGGCGGTCCAGGCTATTGCCGCTAGTCGTCGATGAGGCCGGGTCAGGTGGGCGATGGCTCGCAACTCTGCTCGGCGACTGGTGGTCGCCCGAGCTGGGGGCATCCCGGCTTTGCCGCTCACTTGGGGTCCTGTCCCGGGGTGTCTGCCAACATGCGAGATTCACTACCGCGTAAGAGCAGCACTTTTGCCGGGAATTCGGCCAGTTCTTCCCACTCGCCGACCAAGATGACGCTCAGATCTGGAAAGGTCTCGGTAACCCGCCGGGCGATCAGTGCCACATTGACTTCCGAGCTGAGATGAAAACTACCATCAACGAGGAGCAGTTTCGGGGCTGTGATCAATGCGCGCGCGAGTTGAATCTGTGCAGCCTGGGACCGGCTGGGTTCGTTGACCATGTCCGAGGGCCGCGTGTCATAACCGGCGGGCAGGGACTCAATCCAAGTATCGGCCAAGACCATCCTGGCCGCGGCCGCGACCTCTGCGCGGGTTGCTTCTGGTTTGCCATAGGAGATGTTGTCGGCGATCGTCCCGGGCAAGATTGTGGTGTCCTGGCCGACATACTTGGTGTGTCTGCGCAGAGATTGCAGCCGGATTTCCGATAGTGGAACGCCGCCTAGGTAGACCCCACCGGCTTTGGGATCGAAGTTGCGCTTGAGTAACTCTAGGAGAGTGGTTTTTCCTGAGCCAATGTCACCCACCACGATCAGGTGTTCCCCTGGTTCTAGGTGAAGGACCACGTCACTCAGGAGTGGTTTGTCGGTGTAGGCGTAGCTAACGCCTGTCGTCGTGAGGGCGGCTCTTGGTGGAATCTCCTGGGGCGTCGGCGAGTCGGCGATCCGCGCC
>JAHZKU010000303.1 GCA_022600255.1 Actinomycetes bacterium
ACATTCACCTCCGGCGAACCGGTGGGAGTTTCCGTGATGGCCAGACCGTTGACTAGGGCGAAGCGGCGATTAAACTCTGCCGCCGCCGTGGTTTTTTTCGGTGGCTCCATCCCCATCAGCAAGTTGATAAATTGAGCCTTCACCGGCTCCAGCGGCACCGGCGTGTAGTTTGGGTTTTCGTCTGTAATGGTGCCGGGAGCCGTGTCTACGGGCCGAGCCAAGCGTCGACCGTTGCCGGCATACCCGTTGGCATGGTTTTGTAGATAGGTCTGGATATCGCGGCGAAGATCAGGAGACGACAGGTCGTAGGGCATCTGCACGTTGTTACCCGCCGTAATTTGCTCACCGACCCAGCCGGCGAGGATGTCCAGATTTTGGATCAACTTGTCGAAGCTGAAGCCGATGATTTTGTTCCCGCCGAGATTCTTGTAAGGGGCAAAGATTTTCTGGAAGGCGGAGCGCAGCGGATTACTGTAACCGGGGTATTTAGCCTCGGCTGTGTCGGCCAGCTGACGTTGGGCCAGACGGCGTTTGGCATTCGGCTCGGTGCCAGTGACGGGCTTGGCGGCGAAGTAATCAGTTTCGACATACGCTTGCTCGGCGCGCGGCCGGTCGGCAAGTTCCTGCAATCGTTGAGTATTGGAAGCCTGCTGTTCGGGAGTCGGTGGGACAAACTCTTCCTGCTGACCTCGGGTCACACGGACGTTGGGTCGTTCGGTCGTTGGAGCGGGCGCAGGGGTCGTTGGAGTGGGCGCAGGGGTCTCGCGATTCGGAGCCACAATGTCGGCTATCTCCTTTGGGAAAACAGCGCGGATACCGCGCCTTTGCTGTTCGGCTAAAATCTGCACCAACTCTTCAACCATCGTCTGTCCGCTCGTCGTTTCGAGCAATTGACTTTGTGAGCCGTCCTCAAGCCCTGCCTTCCCCCGCATCTTCTTAACATGCCTGTCCCGCAACTCCGCAAGCTCATCAACGCTTAACTTAGCTACGTCGATAGGGTTGCCCTTTTCATCCATATAACTAGATAGGATAGTTGGCTCAGTTGACGGATCATACCCCCCAGTCTCAGGGGCGACAGGAGCGGGACGCTGTTTCGTCGGAGGCTTCTGTGACACTGGAACGCCGGAGATAGAACCGGGAACAGGAATCGGGGACTGCTCGAGCAACTCCACAGGCACCTTGGTCGCCACGCCGACATCAACTTCAGTCGGCGTCTTCTGCGGAACACGAGTGACGGTGCCGTTCGCCGTTTTGAGTTCAATGGGCGCAGCGTCATCGAGGTTGATGGCGTCCATCACGTTTCGGATGGCTTTTTGAACGAGGAATGAGGGTGTGTATTGCAGCGTCTCGGACGTCACAACATTGCCGCCCATTTTCAAGTCTCGCAGCCCCAAGTTTTCGGCGGTTTCTCCGAACAGGGAATAAATCTTTGCAGCGAGTGACCGAGGAGTTCCGAAATTTGAGAGCGGACCACCATTCAGGGCCACTTGGAAGTTTTCCGCAAGAATCTCTTCTACCAGAGCGACGTCGTTTGGCAGGGTCACACCAAGCGATTCGTAGTAGTCCCGCATCTGCTGCAATCCCTCGGCACCGTAGGCTTTGCGCACGGACTCGTAGAGATCGTTTTTCTGAGCCGCGTCCAGCGAGTTCACGACGACGTGGCCGGTTTCGTGCAACAAGCTTTCAGTTTTACCGCGCACCAGCGTCGTGTTGACACCCTGCTCGTCTTTGAAGTTGGCTACGCCATTGGTGCCCTCGAGATTCGGGAGCGCGTCGTAGGCTTCCGGTGAGAGCACATAGAGCCGGTTATTTGGGCCGATCAGATCGCGCAACGCTTCAATGCGATTCACTTCGTCGGTGTCCAGTCCGTTGACGTAGGTCTCGTGGTCGATATCAAATATGGTGCCGTAGGAGGTAATGACTGCTCGCGGGGCGTTGGCAGGAGCTCCCTTGCTCGGAGCCCAAAGGTTTTGGCCGAAAGATTTGAAGCCACCCACAGTTTGACCAGTGACTGCACCAAGCGAGCCGGCTCCGGCACCGCCGCCGATGAGGGTACCGGCTTCTTCCGGGGTTTCCGCAACAGATGCAAACGGGACCATTGCTCCTGCGCCATAAAGACTGGCAATGCCGTAATCCTTCAGCAACGCGGTCGCGGCGGCAGTAGGTCCGGTTATGGGCTTTTTGATGCCGCGCCCCGTGGCCTCGATCACTTTTGCTGGTGCCCCGATAATTCGGGCCACTACGCTAGAACCTTCCTTAGTTGCCGCCGTGAGCGCAGCGACGCCGGCGGCAGTGAGATCACCAGATAAAGCCAGCGTGATGCCGCCGGCAAAGGTCGGGCTTTTTGATGCCGTCTGTGACAAATCTCCGGCACGCTTGCCGAGGTATTCGTCAATATCGCCAACAGATTTTCGCACCGTGCCCACTGCCACGTCTTTGGCTGCGCCTTTTGCGCCGACTAGAAGAGACGCTGCAACCTTGCTGCCTTTTTTGGCTACCTTTAAACCGATCCCAAAGGGTATGAAGTTGGTTAGATCGGCAATTTCACCGATGGATTGAATGTATTCGATGTCTTCTGGAGACATGTCCGGATAGGCGGTGCCATCTTCGATGGCGGTGAAAAACTCAAACGCCTTCAGGTCTCGGTTGAACCGCTCACGGATCGCATCGTCCGTGTAGTCATTCATGTCCGAGAACAGCGTGCGCCCTAAACGCTGCGCCAAGCGGGCCGATTCATAGGTGCCTTGGATTGCGCTGGCTTCGAGCACGTCTAACGCCGGAGTACCGCCGGCAGCTTTTCTAATCTCTTGAGAACGCCGCCACACAGATTCCAGCCCTTCACCGGGTTTGACGGGGGTGCCGGGCACATCTCCTGTATGCCCCATCACGCGGATCAGCTCTGGTATTGCAGGTACACCGTATTTTACGATCCCGACCCCGCCCTTGATCAGATCACCAATTGATTGAGGTATGGCCACGCCTGCGGCGATGAGGGACTCTCGGTTTAACAAGTCAGGCAACGGCTTCCGAGCCTGTGCCGTGATCAGCGGCATGAGCGCATCCACGTCTTCTTGATCGATATACCCGCTGCGGGTGAGCGGGGCGATCTGACGCAAGGTTTCTTCGTATCCGCCCGCCTTAGACAGGTTTTTGGCCAGCTGGTTTATCTGAAAATCGTAAGCTTCACCATATGCCTGCCGGATAGTGTCGTCCGGCTCTTGCTCCGTCAGC
>JAHZKU010000282.1 GCA_022600255.1 Actinomycetes bacterium
CCCGCCGACGTCGTGTACGCCGACGGACCCGTCATCGTGCGACAGAAAACCCACGAAACCAAGCCAATGACTGTCGAGGATGCCTTGGATTCTCTGGAACTCGTGGGCCACGAGTTCTACTTCTTTGTTGATTCTGAAAATGCGATGCCCAGCGTGGTTTACCGCAGGCGCGGATACGACTATGGTCTAATCCGACTAGACGTTGATAATTCCGAGCAAATTTCGGGATAGGACCCACAAGAGGAGGGCACTTGAAGACCCTGCTCATTCGTTCCACAAGCAAACTGGTCGCCGTCGCTGATGCGACGCCAACCTACATGGTCGGTCTCAACCACACGTTGGCTTCGGACAACGTGGATGTGATCGAGGCCAGTTCGGCCGGCGCCGTGGTAGATCTGATCGGTAAGGCCCCCGATGTGCTGGTCTTGGATGTGCGGCTGCTTCGCGAGGACTTGTCCTTGTGTCGGCTCGCTCGCGAGAACAGCGTCGGCGTCGTTCTGACTATCTCCAAGGAGCCACTGGACGACCTGGTGAACCAAGCGTGGGATGGCATTGTCGGGCTCTGGGATCGTGAGGGTGACCCACACGAGTTGCGGCGGATCGTCACCGGCGCTTTTGGTGGTGAATCACTCGTTTCTCCCGAGGTGGGGGCCGCGCTGCTGGATCGCATTTCCAGCGCCAGTGACTCGGCCCTGGCCACGGTGGGTCGCCTCACAGCCCGGGAACGGGAAATTCTCAGTTTGATGGCGGATGGCGCGGGCAACAGAGCCATCGCCGAGGCACTTTTCATCAGCGAGAATACGGTCCGCAACCACGTGCGCAACGTGCTGGACAAACTACAAGCCAGCACGCGGACCGAAGCCGTGGTCCGGGCCCTGAAAGCGGGCCTAGTGCGGTTGGGCTAGCCGTTGCGTCGGCCCGAGGTGCGACGAGGGTTTGGCCATTAGAATGCAGATCCTGGTACTTGAAAGACCTAGGAATCGCAGCGAGTCCGCTCACCGGGAATCTGGGACGTTACTCTTGGTACACCAAGCCTTGGATGATCCTGGCGTGAGATCGTGTTGTTCGGTCTGAGGCCAGTTGGGCAAGTTGAGAAGGATGTCAAACAGTGTCGATTCTGGAAAAGATGCTCCGCGTGGGCGAGAAGCGGATTCTGCGAAAGCTCAACTCGATCGCGGCGCAGGTGAATGCGATCGAAGATGATTTCGTCGACCTTTCTGACGAGGAATTGGCGGCGCTCACCGATCAGTATCGTGAGCGGTACGCCGCTGGTGAAACACTGGACGACCTCATGGCGGAGGCGTTTGCGACAGTGCGCGAGGCTGCGAAACGCACCCTTGGCCAGCGCCACTACGATGTGCAAATCATGGGCGGGGCCGCGCTGCACTTGGGCAATATCGCCGAAATGAAAACTGGTGAGGGCAAGACCCTCGTTTCGACGCTGCCGGCCTACCTCAATGCGATTAGTGGCGGCGGCGTCCACATCGTGACGGTCAACGACTATCTAGCCGAGCGAGACTCGGAGTGGATGGGTCGAGTGCATCGGTTCCTAGGCCTAAAGGTGGGCGCGATCCTCTCGGATATGACTCCCTTACAGCGCCGGGCTGCATATGCGGCTGACATTACGTACGGGACCAACAACGAGTTCGGGTTCGATTACCTCCGTGACAACATGGCTTGGTCCAAGGAGGAGATGGTGCAGCGCGGCCACTCTTTCGCCATTGTTGATGAGGTCGACTCCATCCTGATCGACGAGGCGCGAACACCACTTATCATCTCCGGCCCGGCTGATGAGACACCGGCTTGGTACGGGGAGTTCGCTCGACTGGCCAGGATGATGACGCGGGATGAAGACTACGAGATTGACGAGAAGAAGAAGAACGTCCAAATATACGAATCCGCTATTGACCGAGTCGAAGACGAACTTGGGATCGACAACCTGTACGACACTGTGAACTCACCGCTGGTCTCGTTCTTGAACAACGCCGTGAAGGCCAAGGAGTTGTACAAGAAGGACCGCGACTATGTCGTGATGCAGGGCGAGATCCTGATCGTGGACGAGCACACAGGTCGCCTCCTGTCCGGTCGGCGCTATAGCGAAGGGCTGCACCAGTCGTTGGAAGCCAAGGAGAACGTAGAGATTCAACCCGAGAATCAGACGCTCGCCACGATCACTCTGCAGAATTACTTCCGGCTCTACGACAAGTTGTCCGGGATGACGGGAACGGCGATGACGGAGGCCAACGAGTTTTCGCAGATCTACAAGCTGGGCGTAGTCCCGATCCCCACGAATCGACCCATGACACGGGCAGATGAGCCGGACTTGGTGTATCGCACGGAGAAGGCAAAGTTCGACGCCGTGGTCGATGACATCGTGGAGAGTCACGAGGCGGGTCAGCCCGTGCTGGTCGGAACAGTCTCTGTTGAGAAGAGCGAATATCTGTCTCAGCAGTTGCGCAAGCGCGGCGTCCGTCATGAAGTCTTGAACGCCAAACACCATGATCGGGAAGCTGCAATCGTGGCCCAGGCCGGTACCGCAGGCGCGGTGACGGTAGCCACCAACATGGCTGGTCGCGGCACCGACATCATGTTGGGTGGCAACTCTGAGTTCATGGCCGCTGAGGATCTCGCGAAGCAGGGCCTGTCCCCGGTGGAGACTCCCGAGGAATACGAGGCCGCTTGGCCGGAGGCTTTGGAGAGAGCTCAAGAGGCGGTCAAGCGAACCCATGAAGAGGTCATGGCGGCTGGTGGGCTGTATGTCTTAGGGACTGAGCGCCACGAGTCACGGCGGATTGATAACCAGTTACGGGGCCGCTCGGGCCGGCAAGGTGATCCCGGTGAGACGCGGTTCTACCTGTCGCTGGAAGACGATCTCATGCGGTTGTTCAAGGCTGACATCGTGGACTCTTTCCTACGTCGCTTCAACGTGCCCGATGACGTTCCCATTGAGGCCAGTATGGTTTCCAAAGCCATCGCAAGTGCGCAGACCCAGCGGGAAGCACAGAACTTCGAAATCCGAAAGGACGTCCTGAAGTACGACGATGTCCTGAACCGCCAGCGTCTTGTTGTCTACGAACAACGGCAATCGATCTTGGAAGGGCATGACGTCTCAGAGCAGGTGCAGGATTCGATTGAAGAAACCATCCAGAGCTACGTATCGGCGGCAACAGCTGAGGGCTACGCAGAGGATTGGGATTTAGACCAACTCTGGACGGCCTTGAAGCAGCTGTATCCGGTGTCAGTGACGCCCGAGGAATTAGTTGAGGAGACCGGTGGCGACCCCGCGGGACTCAGTGCGGACTACCTGCGTACCCAAGTCGTGGCTGATGCGCTGGACGCTTACGCGGTGCGGGAAGAGAACCTGGGATCGGCGGCGGCCAGAGAGTTCGAGCGGCGGGTGTTCCTGTCTGTCCTTGATCGCAAATGGCGCGAGCACCTGCACGAAATGGATCATCTGCGGCATGGCATCGGTTTACGGGCCATGGCGCAGCGTGACCCGCTGGTCGAATACCAGAAGGAGGGCTACGACCTGTTCTCCGGCATGATGGACGGCATCAAAGAGGAGTCGGTTGGTTACCTGTTCAACGCCGAAGTGCAGGTCAACGAAGCCGAGGCTCCCGAGGAGTCCGTGCCGGGGGACTTGGTGGACGCTTCGAAAGGGGCCGCATCTCGCAACCTCGTTGATGCGATGGCCGGTGCCCAACCTGCAAGCGCGCCCCCTGCAGCCGCGCCAGAGGTTTCTGCGAAAGGCTTGGGGCCATCGGGGCCCAGCCAGGTCGAGTACAGCGCGCCGACCGCAGAGGGCGGTGCCAGCGTGCGCAGTGGGACTGTTTCTGATGTGGCAGATGATGAGCCCGTTGCGGTGGACCCAAACGCTTCTCGTGCGCAACGTCGCCGTGCACAGCGGGCGCGCGGCAAGAATGGGAAGAACGGCAGGAACAGTAAAAAGAACCGCCGCTAGTTCGCGGTCTACCGGCGTCAGTGAATCTCCACCGCCGTGGCGACCCAGCGGCTGCGGACTTGACGAAGTTGGAGAGCAACGGCGTGGCAGCGCTCGGTAGTTGTCACGATCGCGCAGGCTTCTAGCGTTCCAGCCGCGGCGGGTCGAATCCGCACACTGCTAACGCGCCGCACCGGCTGCAACCGTCGCTGCCCTGTCGGCACACTCGCGGCGAGCCGGGCTAGGGCAACCGGCGCAACGGCGGAGCGCAACTGCTGCGCTGGTCGTGCGCCACTGTAGACCTCCGCGATTGCGCCGGCCAAGTTGCCGACGAGCGGCGCTACCTGCGGGTTCTTATGGGGGCGTTCCCGTCGCTGGCTAGGGGTGCGACTGTGCCATTGCAGCGGGAGTTCTGCTTCGGCTGATGTGCCGATGGTCCGCGGGCGAGCATGGGTGCGATGTTGCTTCATGGAAGCTTCCTTCTGAGCGGTGGGCGGTTTGGCATACATCCCTACATTGCGTCGCAACAACCAATCCGGCAATCAGTTGTTGTCAGGATCACGAAGCATTGCGCGGGCATCTTCCATGCGCTAACACCGCGCGGAAGCCCCTAGGCACAGACAACCGTCGGCCGCGCAACAACCCCAGCCCTGAACGTGCAACAGGGCCCCTCACGTTGGGGTGTGAGGGGCCCTGCTGGCCACGATTGCCTTGGGATGCGCTCGTTTCTCGAACTGACATACCAGCGCTTGCTGGCCCCGATCCCTTAATCAAAGGGCTGGGTCGCGGCTGTTCGCCGTGTCTAGTGCATTTTTCGGATTGTTCCTGCGCGGATTGTCATGCGCCTCCGAGGGGTTCGCTACTGCGGGTCAAACCAGCCGTCACCATCGTGACAAACTCCCGCGCTACTGCCAGCTCGACGACGCGAACCATCAAACGCGAGCCGGTACTGGCTCTGTTCGCTCCGTTGCTCTGTCCACTTTGAACTTCTTGGCCCAAGCCCCACGGCTGATCTGTTCTTCTGATCCCGCTCGTTGTGCTTGCGCGTACTAACAGATTCCCTCGCTGGCCAACCGGTGGCAAGGCGGCGCGCATCCATAACGCTGGGTTCACCCAATGTGCCTAAGATCACTCAGCGTGTTCCGATGCGTGTGGGGCGCTGGGGTTCGTGGCGGATTTCACCGGCCCGCCACCACGAGGTAGCCGCAGTTCGTGAAAGTATTGAATAGGTGCTAGGTCGCAGTGATCCATTGATCGATCTGGCTATTCTCTGGGCTGCGTTTGTGCTCACCAGGGCCCCTGTGACAGTTGCAGGGTGTACAAGTCATAGGAGGCGTTATGGCGGACCGTCTAGGTGCGTTGGATGTGTCTTTCCTCTATTTGGAAGACTCCACAACCCCGATGCACGTGGGTGGTTTGGCGGTTTTCGAGCCGCCGCCGGACGGCTTTGATCACGATCGCCTAGTTAAACTGATAAAGAACCGAATCGCCTTTGTTCCGCGTTACCGACAACGGGTGCGCTGGGTCCCGGGCCGCGTGGCCAATCCGGTCTGGGTGGACGACGAGTCTTTCGATGTGACTTACCACGTGCGGCGGTCTGCTTTGCCTCGACCCGGCAGTATGGCCCAACTACAAGAACTCGTGGCGCGCATCATGAGCAGACCGTTGGACTTGAATCGTCCGCTGTGGGAGATGTACCTGATTGAGGGGCTGGAAGACGGTCGGTTCGCAATCTTGTCTAAGAGCCACCACGCCATGGTGGACGGACTCGCCGCTGTGGACATAGGCCAAGTGATCCTGGATGTCGCCCCTGAGCCGCGACTCGGCACAACGGACGTGTGGCGACCGGCGCGTGAACCCACCAACTTAGAACTGTTCGTTGGCGGCGTCGCCGACTCGATGCGATCACCCGCTTCGATCATGGACACGGTGAAGTCCAGCCTGGGAGACGTTAAGGAAACTACCGCCGGGGTAACCCGCAATATCGGTGGGGTCCTGAGTGCCGCCGCCACGGTGGTGCGGCCGCCATCCGCGAGTCCGCTGAACGTCGACATTGGCGAGCAGCGGCGCTATGGGATCGCCGACACTCGGCTGAGCGACTACAAACGGGTCAGGAAGGCTCATGGCGGGACAGTCAACGATGTCGTTCTTGCTGTGGTGTCCGGGGCTATTCGTGAGTGGCTCATGACACGGGGTGAGAATCTGACCAACCGCAGCACGATCCGGGCCATGGTGCCAGTGAGCATTCGCTCGGAGGACAACAACGATTTGGGCAATGAGGTTACCGCGTTCCTGTGTGATCTGCCCGTCGGCGAACCGGACCCAGTCGTGCGGCTGCAGCGGGTCGCCTTCGAGATGGGCCAGCACAAGGCAGCCGGACAGATGCTCGGAGCGCAAGCCATCGTGGGGTTGACCGGATTCGCTCCGCCCACGCTGCACGCTATCGGAGCCAGAGCAGCAGGAGGGTTGACTAGGCGAGTGTGGAACGTGGTTGTGACGAACGTGCCGGGTCCGCAGTTTCCGCTCTACGCCGGTGGGGCCAAGATGTTGGCCACGTATCCGGTGGTGCCGCTGGCCAAGAACCAAGCAGTCAGTATCGGACTCACATCTTATGACGGTGGCGTTTACTACGGGCTCAACGCAGACCGCGATGCCATGCCCGATGTCGACGTCCTCGCGGACTGTATTGTCGCGGCTTTGTCTGAATTGGTGGACACGACAACTCCGAGCGGGCGAAGGCGTACCGTTAAGGCATAACGTTAGGTGTTTGACTGACTGCCGGAGGTGACTGACATGGGGGTACGCAGGCCCGTGCGCCGCGGCCTCGTGCTTGGTGGCGGTGGTGTTTTGGGAGCAGCGTGGCTGCTCGGGGCGCTTGCAGCGTTGCGCGATGTTCATGGTTTCGAGCCGGGTGAAAGTGACGTGATCGTCGGCACCTCCGCCGGCTCGGTGCTAGGAGCATTGGTTGCGGCCGGTCTGCCAATCGAAGACATGATCGATCATCAGAACGGTGTGCCGATTTCCGAGGGCCCATTGGCTGGCTATTCCTTTAACTACGAAACAGCCACCGGGGGCTCTCGGCCCACCAGGCCCAAGCTCCTAGGGCCCGGCTCCGCCAAGCTGATCGGACGCAGCCTGCGTAACGCTGGCAAGATGCCCCCCACGGCGGTCATGAGCGCATTCCTGCCAACCGGAACGGGGTCGCTAACCAAGGTTGGTCTCTTGGTTGAGGCGATAACACCGATGGATGAGTGGTCGCCCCACGAAAACCTCTGGGTCGTCGCCATGGACTACGAATCGGGCCGGCGCGTGCCTTTCGGTAGGGCAGGTGAACCCGTTGCGCCGCTTTCAGAGGCGGTCATGGCATCCTGTTCTATCCCGTCTTGGTTCGCGCCACGCAAGATCAATGGCCGCCAGTATGTGGATGGTGGGACTTGGTCGGCTACCAACGCCGACCTCTTGGCTGGTCAAGGACTCGATGAAGTCTTCATCCTGGCTCCAATGGTCTCCTTCCATCTTGATCACCCCAATGGAATCCTGCCCCGCTTGGAGCGGCGCTGGCGCACCCAAATCACCAAACGCACGCTGAAGGAGGCCGAAAAGGTCAGAGCCAGCGGCGCCAGCGTGACGGTGATAGGCCCCGGCCCGGAGGACTTAGAGAAGATGGGGGGCAACATCATGGACAAGGAACGTCGCAAAGATGTACTGAACACTTCCTTGCGGACCAGTGTCCAGGCGCTACGCGACCCCGAGAACGTTGGCCCAGACCACTTGTCTGAGGTGGGCTAAGCTCGGTGGTCGTCGCTGCGGCAAGTTCCACCTAGGTTGATTCCGGCACCGGGCCGCTCCTGCCGGGAAATCCGACCCACGTGCTGCCAGAATGAGGGGCGAGGACCGGTCGATGCCGGTCTACGAATTCGGAGGCACCATGGACGCAGTCACCCAAACCCCGGCCCCATTCAACGAGGAGATTCTGACGTATGCACCGGGGTCTCCCGAGCGTGCTTCCTTGACCGAACGTGTGGCCGAACTGGCCAGTGCTGGTCCAATGGACTTGCCGCAGTACATCGGGGGCGAGTGGCGGATGGCGCAAGGTGGGGAGATCTCGGTCGTTCAACCCCACGAAACGCGCAGCGTGTTGGGAACAACAAAGGAGGCAACTACCGCTGATGCGCAGGACGCGATTGACGCAGCCTTAGCGGCCGCACCTGCTTGGCGGGCGCTGTCGTTCGACGACCGTGCCGCCATTTTCCTGAAGGCCGCCGACCTCCTATCGGGGCCATATCGCGACACCCTGAATGCCGCGACCATGCTGGGCCAGTCCAAGACGGTGCAACAGGCTGAGATCGACGCCATCTGCGAGTTGGCCGATTTCTGGCGGTTCAATGTCTACTTTGCCCGCGAGATCTTGGCCACTCAACCGGTCTCGAGTGCCCTGACTTGGAACCGGGCGGATCATCGACCGCTGGAGGGTTTCGTCTATGCGGTCTCGCCGTTCAACTTCACCGCCATTGCCGGAAATCTCGCGACTGCACCCGCTTTGATGGGGAACACGGTTGTTTGGAAGCCGGCGCCAACCCAGCAGTTTTCAGCGAACTACCTAATGGAGTTGTTGATCGAAGCTGGACTTCCCCCCGGTGTGATCAATATGGTCACGGGGGTCGGCTCTGACGTGAGTGACGTCGTGTTGGCCGACCCGAATCTTGCTGGCGTCCACTTCACCGGCTCCACAGGGGTGTTCCAGATGTTGTGGCGGCGGATCGGTGAGAACATCACCAACTACCGCGCCTATCCACGCGTGGTCGGCGAGACGGGCGGGAAAGACTTCGTGGTGGCGCACCCGTCGGCGGACCCAGCCGTCCTGCAAACCGCCCTAATCCGGGGCGCCTTTGAGTATCAGGGCCAGAAATGCTCCGCCGCTTCCCGGGCCTATGTGCCACGCAGTATCTGGGAGCAGATCAAATCAGAACTCGCAGCAACGACGGACGCATTAACCATGGGTTCGGTGCAGGATTTGCGCAACTTCATGAGCGCCGTGATTGATGATCGTTCCTACGCGAAATTATCCGCTGTTTTGGAGCAAGCCGCCACCGACCCGGCGGTCACTGTTGTGGCTGGGGGTACCGCGGACGATGCCGTGGGCTACTTCGTGCGGCCGACCATCTTGGAGGTGACCGATCCGGAGCACGCTCACTTTGCGACGGAGTATTTCGGCCCAGTTTTGGCTGTGTACGTGTATGAGGATGACAACTACGAAGCCATGCTGGACCAGATGGAGGATGTCGCGCCTTATGGTCTGACCGGCGCCATCATCTCGCAGGACCGAGCAGCGATTGCCCAAGCGCAGGAGAAGTTGCGCTTTGCTGCGGGCAACTTCTATGTCAACGACAAACCGACCGGAGCCGTGGTGGGGCAGCAACCCTTCGGAGGGGCCCGCGCGTCCGGAACCAACGACAAGGCCGGGTCTGCAGCGAACCTCCTGCGCTGGGTTTCGACACGAACTGTTAAGGAGAACTTCGTTCCCCCGACCTCTTACGGGTATCCTCACATGTCGTGACCCTTTCGCTACAGCGGGCCTTGCTCAAGTTGCCGCAACGCCTGATTTGGGCCTTGATCGCGTGGGCGGTGACGCGCGCCATCCTAGTCTCGGTGGGGCTGGTGGAACTGCCGTTCTATCCAGAGGGGGTCCTAGCATTCGACGACCTCGAGGTTTACGCTGCTTGGCTCCCCGACCTCTCGGCGGGAATAACGCCAATGGATGACATGTGGCAGTATCCACCACTGGCTGGGGTGTTCTTTCTTGCAGGGACCGTGGGCCCAGCGCCGGAGATCGCCATCATGGTGGCGATTGTGCTGGCCGATCTGGCGCTTACCGTGGTGCTGTTTCGGCGCGCACCGGCATCTGGGTGGTTCTGGATCATCGCCGGCGCGGCGGTAGGTCCGGTACTGGTCGCTCGCTTCGACGTTGTTCCCACTTTGTGTGCGGTCCTAGCTGTGTTGGCGGTGGCGCAACCGCGCATGGTGGGGGTCTGGGCGGCAGTTGGTGCCTCACTGAAGGTCTGGCCCGCCTTTACGCTCTTTATCGTGCCGCGCCCGCAAGCCTGGCGGGCTGGCACCACATTCGCCGTTGTATTGGTGGGCATCCTCGCGGTGATGATGTTGCTGTTCTCTGGCACCAGCGGGTTCTTCGGCGGGCAAGGATCACGGGGGCTGCAGATCGAATCGGTGTTTGCGCTGCCGTTCCTGATCGCGAAGGTGTTCGGTGCAGATGTGAGCCTCACATATCGCTACGGCTCGATGGAGGTCGATGCCGCTGGCGCTGGCGTCGCTGCTGGCTTGGCGGTTGCCCTCGCAGTGGGCCTGATGGTGGCCCTAGCCGTGGCCTGGTGGCGCGGACACCTGGCCAAGAAAGCCCCTGTTGATGTGGCGCTCACCACCACCCTGTTCCTAGTCGTCACGTCCCGAGTATTTTCGCCACAGTTCGTCATCTGGATTCTCGGGGTGGGCGCGCTGTGCTGGGGCGTGAAACGCGCCAAACTGCGCACCAGCACACTATTGGTGCTGGGGTCCGCGCTGCTGACCCAGTTCCTCTACCCATGGGGGTACGGTTCCCTGATTGCGGGGGCCTGGCCGGCGGTTTTGGCCCAGACAATCCGAATCGGTTTGGTTGTGGCAGCGGCCATCTTGGCGGCTCGTGAGATCTTCCGTTCTGAGCCAGTCGACGCGGTGCTTCCGGTGAACGAACCGCGCCAAGAACCAGCGAAGGAATCAGTTAACTAGCTGCCTTGTCCAGCCAGTCGTTTCCGACGCGTTGTTCCTTGTTGATGTATTTCTGAATCCATTCCAAGGCCAGATTCTCGATCTTGCCACCCACGAACGGGACAGAGCATTTGATCATGCCCTTGGTCTCCACCGTGGTCTCGTCGCCGTTAGGTTTCATTTCTACGGCTCCGGTAAATGAGATCGGATTGTTGCCGAAATCAACGACGAAGCCAGCGGCTCGACTGCCATCAGACGCTGGCGGCCGCCAGTTCTGCGTCTCGGTCAACGTGATGGTGTCGCCGACAAATTTCTTGGCAAAGCCGGGAATCTTGGCTGGTAGGACTCTGCGCGCAACAAGAGATATGCGACCGCCACCGTCGTCGATAACCTCAGCGTCAGCCTCGATCGATCCACTGGCCAAGCATTTCTGCTTGATGAAGTCCGCATCCGAGAGCATCGTAAAAACAACGTCTGGGGATGCCTGGTAGTGCTGGATCTCGTCTATCTCAGTGGTCACAGTTCTCCTCGAAGTTCGCCAGCGGTCCTCACCGACACAGCCAAGTCCGGTTCAGCACTCGTGTTGGAGTATAGGGCTAACCATGCCGGACGGCCCACCCGAAGTCTCCATTGGGGGTGCGAATCTGGGGTTTGTCGGGGCTTTGACTCGGATCGAGAAGTAGGATTTTCGGTTATGGCGACCCTCCAGTTCGATGATGATGCGGCCCTGCGTGAGGATGCCATTGCTTCGGCACTGCTGTCCCTCGAGCCCCCCACGGTGGCCGGTGTTCCCGACCTCGCGGCATTCCTGCGGTTGTACTACCAGCAGGTAGCGTTGGCGGACGTCTTGGCATTTGATCCGATCGATCTGGTGGGTGCCGGGTTGGCAAGCCTGCGCGCTGCCGGAGAGAGGCTGCCCAGCGACTCAAATGTTCGCGTCTACACCCCCTCGGTGGATGAACACGGCTGGTCCAACGGACACACGGTCATCGAAGTTTGTACGCCGGACATGCCGTTCCTAGTGGATTCGATTACGGCGGCCTTGTCGTTGGGTGATCTGGGAATCCACCTCGTGATTCATCCGGTCTTTTGGGTCACCCGCGATGAACACGGCCGACTGCTCTCGGTGGCCGGATCCGAGCCTGACGCAGATGCGCAGTGGGAGGGGGCTGCCGGCTGGGAGTCTTGGATCCACGTGGATGTGGATCGAGACACGGACCTGGATCGGTTGGAGGCGCTCGCAGACCAGATTGAGGGGATTCTGCGAGACGTGAAGCGGGCAGTCACCGACTGGCTGCCGATGCAGCACGCCGCCACAACGGCCGCGCAGGCGCTCAGGTCCGGTGCGATTCCGGGGGTGGATCCAACAGCGCAGTCCGAAGCCGCCGATTTTTTGGGGTGGTTGGCTGATCGGCATTTCACCTTCCTCGGCTACCGCGCCTACGAACTCACAAGAGAGGACTCGGAGCTTGCGCTGCAGGCGATTCCCGGCACGGGTCTCGGGATTCTGCGCAACGAGGGGGACCGACCCGCCCACGTATTGCCGCCGGCGGTGCAGCAGCGGGCACTAGAGCGGGTTCCGCTCATATTGACCAAAGCGAATAGTCGGGCCACGGTGCACCGTTCCACGTACATGGACTACGTCGGGGTCAAGACGTTCGACGCGTCCGGTGCCGTCGTGGGGGAGCATCGCTTTCTGGGCTTGTACAGCGCAGCCGCGTACAACCAGTCCGTGATGGCGGTTCCAGTTTTGCGAGCCAAGTGCACGGCTGTCCTGCAAGCCTCCGGCGTAGTCCCCGATTCGCACTTGGGCAAGGACTTGCAGCAGTTTCTGGAAACGTATCCCCGAGATGAGGTCTTCCAGTCTGAACCCAGCGAACTCCTAGCCGTCGCTAGGGAAGTTCTGGGGTTACAGGAACGGCGACGCACTCGGCTGTTTCTCCGAAAAGATCCCTACGGCCGGTTCATTTCCTGCATGGTCTACCTACCTCGAGACCGCTACACCACGGCAGTGCGGCGCCGAGTGGAAGATCTCTTGCTCAAAGCGCTCAACGGTGACTCGGTGGACTACACGACTCGCGTCAGCGAAAGTGTCTTGGCTCGGCTGCACTACGTTGTACGAGCGGAACCGCCAGCGGAGTTGCATGATCCGGACCTGCCCGCGTTGCAGCGCGAGTTGGAGCGAACCACCCGCTCTTGGAACGACGACTTCACCACTGCGGTGAACGCGGCGATGTCAGAGCAAGAAGCCACGGCCCTCCTGAGCCGATTCGATGGGGCGATTCCGGAGGCGTATAAGGAAGCGTTCCCGGCCCGCACGGCAGTCGCCGACATGCAGCATTTGGCCAGCCTGGCGCCTGGCAGCACGGAAGTGAATCTCTACCATCCGATGGGCGCCAAAGCCAAGATCCGGGGACTAAAGATCTATCGGTGTGGTGAAGGCGCTTCCATCTCATCGATTCTGCCTATTCTGCGAGATCTGGGCGCAGAGGTTATCCAGGAGCAACCCTTCCTCGTGGTGGACAGTGAAGGAATCAGCCGCCGCATCTACGACGTGGAGATCGTCTTCGAGTTGACCAGTGTGCAAAGCCCTGAGACGGCCAAGGAAAGGTTCGAAGCCGCGTTTCTGGCAGCTTGGCATGAGTACGGCGAGAGCGACGGATTGAACGCGCTGGTTCTGAAAGCAGGCTTGACCTGGCAAGAAGTGGCCGCCATCCGTGCCTTGACCCGATACCTGCGGCAGGCCGGGTCTGGATTCACTCCGGAGTACGTCACCAAAGTGCTACTCGAGTACGCGGAGTTTGCCCGACTCCTCGTGGATCTCATCCACGCACGCTTCGACCCGGCGCTTAGCGAGCAGGATCGCAACTCCAACCAAGAGGTGTTGCAGAAGCGGATTCGGGAGGCATTGGATGAGGTGGATAGTCTGGACGTCGATCGGATCTTGCGCGGACTGTTGACACTGATTCAAGCCTGCTGCCGGACCAGCTTTTTCCGCCCGCAATCGGAGTCCGAGCCACTGCGAATCTCCTTCAAGTTCTGGTCGGAACGGATCCCTGATCTGCCGGCGCCACGGCCACTCTTTGACCTGTGGGTCTACAGCCCCACCGTTGAGGGGGTGCACCTGCGGTTCGCGCAGGTTGCCCGTGGCGGATTGCGCTGGAGTGACAGACCCGAGGACTTCCGAACTGAAGTCTTGGGCCTAGTGAAAGCGCAGGAGGTCAAGAACTCCGTGATCGTTCCTGCAGGCGCAAAAGGTGGCTTCTACCCCAAGCGGGCCCCAGCTGCCAAAGACGATCGGGCGGGACGGTTGGCGGCGGCTCGCTCCGCCTATTCGGAGTTCATCAGTGGATTGTTAGATCTGACCGACAACCGGACCGGGAAGTTGGTTGTCCCTCCCAAAGACGTCGTCAGGCACGATGAAGACGACCCTTACCTGGTGGTGGCAGCTGACAAAGGCACGGCCACCTTCTCCGACCTCGCCAACGCGATATCCGCCGAATACGGATTTTGGCTTGGGGATGCCTTCGCATCTGGTGGCTCGGACGGCTATGACCACAAGGCGATGGGGATCACCGCCCGTGGCGCGTGGGAGTCGGTTTCTCGGCACTTTCGCGAACTGGGGATCAACTCCCAGACTGACGAGTTCACCTGCTTCGGGATCGGAGACATGAGTGGCGACGTGTTCGGCAACGGCATGTTGTGTAGTAGCACGATTCGTCTGGTGGCTGCCTTTGATCACCGGCACATCTTCATTGATCCCGACCCCGACGCGGCCACCTCATACGCGGAGCGGCAGCGACTCTTCAACCTGCCTCGCTCCAGTTGGGCTGACTACGATCCAGACCTGATCTCAACTGGAGGTGGGGTATTCCCGCGGCAAGCAAAGTCGATCCGCGTCTCAGCACAAATGGCACAGGTCTTAGGCATCAGCAGTGGTGCCACTACGGTGACCCCACCGGAGTTGATCAAGCTCATCTTGACGGCACCGATTGATCTGTTCTGGAACGGCGGCATCGGCACCTATGTGAAAGCCAGCACCCAATCCAACGCCGAGGTGGGCGATAAGTCCAATGATCTGGTCCGCGTGAACGGTAAGGATCTGCGGTGCCGAGTGATTGGGGAAGGCGGAAATCTAGGACTCACGCAACCAGGCCGCATCGAAGCGGCCTTGGCGGGAGTGCAACTGAATACCGACGCGATCGATAACTCCGCTGGTGTTGACACCTCCGATCACGAAGTGAACCTCAAGATCCTCCTTGACGCCGTGATCGCGGCCGGTGATCTGACCGTCAAACAGCGCAATGAGTTGTTGGTGAGCATGACCCAGGACGTGACCGACCTAGTGCTAGCTGACAATTACTCACAGAACAATGCGTTGGGTTTGGCCAGGGGGCTGGCATCCCGCATGCTGCCGATTCACGGACGTATGATGGCGCGCCTGTCCGAAGCTGGCCGGTTGGACCTAGATCTGGAGTATCTGCCGTCGGCCTTGGAGATTCAGGACAGGGAACAGCAGGGCCTGGGTTTAACGTCTCCGGAACTGTGTGTGCTGTTGGCCTACGCGAAGATTTCGCTGGCCGACGCCGTCGCAGGGGACTCATTTGCTGCCGATCCCTATTTCGAGCGAGACCTGGTGGGCTACTTCCCCCCTGCGGTCAACAGTGCATATCGGGGGCAGATCCTGGCCCATCCGCTAGCCGAAGAGATCACCACAACTGTTGTTGTCAGCGAGCTAGTCGACCGGGGCGGGATCACGTTTGTCAGCAGGATTCTGGAGGAGACAGCGGCCACTGAGGCCGACATCGTGCGGGCTTTCACATTCGCTAAGGATGTGTTCGACCTACCGGAGTATTGGCGGCGGGTCGAAGCGCTAGACAACCAGGTCTCCACGGAGGTTCAGGGGAAGATGTACGGCGAGGCCAAACGTCTGTTGGATCGCGTCACCCGTTGGCTACTCGGCAATCGCGGTGCCAAGATTGATCTCAGCGCCTTGGTTGCGCAATATCACGCCGCCGTGGCAGCGTTGACGCCCGATTTAGCCAGCCTCTTCCGTGGTGAGGAGCTGATCCGGCATCAGGAACAGCTAGCGGCACTGGAACAGGAGGGGGTTCCCAAGGACTTGGCCAAGGAGGCCGGTGCTGTCCTAGATCGGTTCTCGCTGTTGGATGTGGCAGACATCTCGGTGCGCACCGAGTGTGAGCCCGCAGCAGTGGCGGCGCTGTACTTCTGTGTCACGGAGCGGTTTGGGGTGGACGCCCTCCTGACGCGGATCACCCTGCTTGCGCGGGAAGACCGCTGGGATGCTCTGGCCCGACAAGCCTTGCGTAGCGACCTCTACCAAGCCGTCGCAGCTCTCACCGCCCAAGTCGTGCGTGGATCAAGTAAGGGGGCCTCGGCGCAGGACCGCATGGATGAGTGGGAAGCTTCCAACGCGGCCGAGATCGGACGCGTGCGCCACACCCTGGCTGAGATAGGGAAAATCGACCAGCTCGGTCTTGCTGGGCTCTCGGTGGCGCTCCGCTCGATTCGGACTCTGGTGGCGCAATCCCGCAACTGATTCCGCAGGACGCACGCGGCGGAGCTGTGTCTACTTCACATGAAACGTAGGGGCTGCCGGATGGGTGTCAAGAGCCGCGAAGAGGTCTCTCGCATCTTCCTGGGACCCGGTCACGGTGACACTCCCGTCGTCCAATAGTTGGGCGAGGTCCACAAGCCCCGCCACAACCCGCGCCAAGTCATCGATCGAGATCGTCAATCGCGATTGCGCCGTGGCGGCGTCCTCGATCACGGTCAAGACGCTGTTGCGCAGTCTCAGATCGAAGGACTCGGACGAGTCGGGTCCGGTTACGTCTATGCCCACCAGGATCTGTTGGTCACCGGCAATCTGCGGATCAACGGCATACTTGAGCCCGTCCAGAATGGCGGCCGCGCCCAGTTCGGGCTGGTAGAGCATCGCTCGCGCCATGGGAGCGATCGCAGTTAGATCGATCTCACCGTCGAGTTCCTTGGCTCCTGACAGGTACCAGTTTCGCCAAGTCGCGTTGAGCTGGGCATATCCCAAGGTGCGTAGCGCCGCAGCCTTGAGTCGTCGCGCACCAGTATCGCTGGGATCTAGCGTCACCAGCAGGGCGGCGAGTTCAGCAGCCCACTGCGCGTCCGATTCGCCCAGTGCGGCTTCGCCAGCGGCTAGCACCGCTTCTCGGCCGCCCGCGAGCGCAACCATTCTGCGCGCCCGCTCCGGTCCAGGGGTGGGTGCCAACGTGGTGGCATCGCCTGCGAACCAACCCAAATAGCCAGTGAACTGCGCTGCGGCATTGGCCGCGACATGACCGTACATGGGCCGGGTGTAAGGAGCCATGTCTAGGGACTCGGGCAGTTCATTTAGGCGCTCGCGTAACTCATCGGGGGTAGCGCCCTGCAGAATCAGTCGAACGGCCTGATCGTGGTTGAAATGGATCGAGTCGCGGTAGGTGGTCAAAACGTGGCGGATTTGCTCGGCGCCTTCAATCGGTGCCATGTGACAACCGAGTAGGAGGTCTACGTTGTCCCGTGCTAGGACGCGATCCGATGCCGACGCCCAGCGACCGGCATCCCGGAACTTTGCGCCGCGCAGCGTGTATAGATTGGCTAGCGAGGGATAGACCTCGTCTGCGATCACGACGGTGTTGTAATCGGGGAGGTCCATTCCGATTTCACTGCTGGCTTCGCCACCAGTTCGGAACAACTCCAACCGGACGCCAGCGATCTCCATTTCAGTGTCTTGAGAAATGACCTGGTTTGGGGGGATGAAGCTGCCCTGGGAGCCGAAGAAGGAGCCTCCCAAGCCGGTGTAGGACTGCTCCTCTGGACCCAGAAACGCGCCATACATGAAACTGGCCCGCAGACCCATGATTGTGCCGACCACGCGATTCTCGTCGGCATGCTCGCGCTCGAATGTCTCCCAGGCAATGACGGCCACCTCGCCGGAGGCGGCCTGCTCAGGCGTGATCAAGGCGTCGGTGCCGTTGCAGTGATCCGCGTGATGGTGGCTGTAGATCACGTCTTTGATTGGCTTGTCAGAGATCTCCTTGATCGCGGCCGCAATCGCCTGCCCCTGTTCCAAGCTGACGCCAGTGTCATAGACGATCAGACCATCCTTACCCTCGATCAGAATGGAGTTCACCGAGAAGCCGGCCAGTCCCTGTAGGAGCCAAATCGGGCGATCTCCCATCTTGAAGACCCCGGATCGGCAGGACTCCTCCCGATGTTCCAGATAGTACGGGGGGAAACTTCGCTCGACTTCGTACGTTTTCGGGTCGCTCACGGTGGGGCACCTTCCTTTGGTGCCCGCTAGTCTGCCAGCGAACGCTGGGGATGCCCAGTCTTGACCGGGATCTATTGCTGACTGTGCCGGACTGCAAGCGGTTACTGGTCCGGACGCGGGCCGCGTATCGTGGAGTGGTGGCTGATCTAGAACGTACGCAACGACTCTCAGAACTCCAGGCAACCCTTTCTGGGGTTCTGGAAGTGCTAAATCTGGCCGACATGGATGCTGAGATCGCAGAACTGGAGGTCACCGCCTCGCAACCGGATCTGTGGGATGACCAGGAAAATGCCCAGAAGGTGACTTCCCGGCTCTCGTTCCTGCAGAACGAAGTGCGGCAAATCCGTTCAATCCAGGACCGCCTGGCCGATATCCCGGTCCTATTGGAGCTAGCGGCCGAAGTTGGTGACGCCGACAGTGAGGCCGAGGCGGACCGTGAGATCGCCGGACTGGGGACCGAATTGTCCGAACTGGAAGTGCGCACGTTGTTGTCCGGTGAGTTCGATCAACGCGCCGCATTGATGCACATCCACTCTGGGGCCGGCGGCGTTGATGCGGCAGATTGGGCGGAAATGCTGGTCCGCATGTACACCCGCTATTGCGAGCGCCACGGCTGGAAGTTCGACGTGCTGGACACGTCCTACGCTGAGGAGGCTGGCATCAAGTCTGCGACCATGCAGATTGAGGCGCCTTATGCCTACGGAACCCTCAGCGTCGAGCAAGGGACCCATCGACTGGTGCGCATCTCTCCGTTCGACAACCAAGGCCGACGGCAAACGAGCTTCGCTCGGGTGGAGGTCACCCCAGTGACGGAACAGACCGACCACATCGACATCCCGGAGAACGAACTGCGGATCGATGTGTTCCGATCGTCCGGGCCAGGTGGTCAAAGTGTGAACACGACCGACTCTGCGGTTCGCATGACCCACTTGCCAACCGGCATCACGGTGTCGTGTCAGAACGAGAAGTCTCAAATCCAGAACCGTGCCGCTGCCCTACGGGTGATGCAGTCCCGACTCTTGGCCAGGCAACGGGAGGAAGAGAAGGCACAGATGGATGCACTCAAGGCGGACATCTCCGGCTCTTGGGGTGACCAGATGCGCTCGTATGTGCTGCATCCCTACCAAATGGTGAAGGACCTACGCACGAACGCGGAGACCGGCAACACCGGCGGAGTGCTAGATGGCGAGATTGACGAGCTGGTGGAATCCGGGATTCGTTGGCGGCGCAACCTAGAGATCGAGGCGGCGGCCCAGCCCTAGTCGGGCGTAGCCACTCAGTTGGCCCGATGTTCGGTATCGGTGCGATCGACGCCACCGATCCAAGGCGCCAGGCTCCAACCTGTGCCTGCCGCAGCCACCACCGCCGCCACGGCCAGGGATGCCAGCACCAGCAGTTGAATCTGAGCAGCTTCGGCGGGTGTGGCCCCGCCGAGGAGCATCCCGACGAACGCACCAGGCAACACCACGAGGCCCGCACTCCGGGTCTGATCAAAACCAGGCGTCAATGATCGCTGCGCGGACTCGCGGGCGATGTCGCGGCCCGCTTGTCGCGGTGTGGCTCCGATCGCGAGCCAACCTTCTACCAGTGGCCACTCCTTGCGCGCTGTGGCCAAAGCGTAGCTACCCGTTAGTGAAACTGCGGTCATCGCGCCACCGATGACTTGGGCGGCGAAGGGGACCACCGCTTGTGTGCTCAGCGGTAGGGCGCCAGTCACCACGACAGGAGCGACCGCCACGGTCGCTGCCAGTGCGATCGGCCCGCCAACCAGCAGGGCATTGCGCCAACCACAGCCGACCCGGCGCACGGAGGTGGCCGTGGCAGCTACCAGCATCACAGCAAAGTAGAGAATCGTGCCCTCGGGGTTGGCGAAGATCCAGGCGATGACGATGGCAACAAGAGTGAGTTGCACGATGGCACGCGTAATCGCGCCCAGATAATCTAGCCGCATCCGTAAACCGGCCAGTGTCATGACGCCCACGGCGATCCCGGTCAGGACCAGGATGGCAATGGCGACGCTGAGTACGGAGCCGTATTGGACGGGTGTGACGGTGTCCACGACTTGGCTGACACCCCCAAGTCCGTGTGATTCCAGAGACGTTGATCGAGACGACCACCATTGTCGGGGCCCGTGGCCCGCGGCGGTCTTAGTTCCAGTCTCCCACCATGACCGGGCGGTGCGGCGGCAAGGTCGTTATCATGTAAGCAGGGTCGGAAGGTGTGCACTTGTGACTGAACGCACGC
>JAHZKU010000283.1 GCA_022600255.1 Actinomycetes bacterium
CAACCACATTGCCCTCTGGATCAATCAGAAACTTGGTGAAGTTCCACTTGATCTTCTTGGTCCCTAGGACTCCTGTGGCCTCGCTGGTCAACCATTTATAGAGTGGATCCGCGTCCGATCCGTTGACATCGATCTTCGCCATCATTGGGAATGTGACACCGTAGTTCACTTGGCAGAACTCGGTGATTTCCTCATTGCTACCTGGGTCCTGATTCCCGAACTGGTTGCAGGGAAATCCCAGCACAGTCAGGCCTCGTTCCTTGTATTCCTGCCAGATCTCCTCGAGGCCCGCGAACTGTGGTGTGAAGCCGCATTTGCTGGCCGTATTCACGATGAGAAGGGCTTGGCCAGCATATTGCGAGAGATCGACGTCCTCCCCGTTGCTGGCCTTAACGGTGAAGTCGAATGCTGTCATTGCTGCTCCTAGTAGTCCTTCTTGTGCTCGTTGACATACACAACCAACTTGTCGAGCGCGCGATTCCCGTTAGCCCGCGCCGCCATGCCCAGTGACGAGCTCAACAGCTTCGGGCGCCCGTCGATGGCGGTTGTCCAGGTCAAGACACAATGGTCGGCCCCGTCAGGTGTGATCGCCAGATCTTCGGCGAACGCTCCAAACGGTAACGTTGTGCTGGAGCCATAGAAGGCCATCCGCCGACCGGGTTCCCAGACGATGAAGCGTTCGTCGATCCACTGCCGCCGAATCAGGACCTTACGGGTCGAGCCAACGCCGTGCGGGGGGTCGCTGGTGTATTCGACACTGTCGGCACCGAGCCATTCGGCCCAAGCAGGCGCATCGGCTAGGAGGGCGAAGAGCGTGTCCGCATCACACGGGATACGTTTGGCGATCTGGACGGTTGTTGTCGCGGTGTCAAAGAACGAATCATCAACAACACGAAGATCTTTACTGAAGGGCATGGCGCCTCCTAGGTTTTGCTCGGCTGCCCGCCGAGCATAGCGGACTCGATCCAACACTTTCATTATCGTCCAAGGCGAGGTTGGGGGCGACTCTGGTCCACCCAACTGTGTCATTTGAGGTCAAACGGTTCGAATCAAGCGTTGGCAAGGGCGGTAGCCGCGGCCTCCCCCTTGGGCCCATTAAGAAGCTCCAGTGCGGCTTCCCGACCGTAGGAAGAGACTCGGGCCCGTTTCGTGACATCCATGATGTTCAGCCCCATCGCTTGGATGGTCTTGCGGCTTGGGTGAAACGTGAGCGCTTTGGTGCCTTCCGCCTTGAGGGCGTCTTGCTCGGCGACCGCCGCAATCCGACAGGCCCGTCGCATGGGACCAGCCAAGCTGGGGGTGACCTGAGAACCGGTGGACAGTGGAGCCATGATGATCACGAGGTCAAGTTCGTGACGGGCCAGGACGTCGGCGTTGGTCGAAGATCGCAGACCGCCATCGACGTACTTGTGCCCGTCGATGGTCACAGGGTTGAACACTGACGGAATTGAGCAAGAGGCCGCCACCGCAGTGGCGAGATCGGTTTGGATGCGACTGTCTTTGGCTAGAACGACCCGGCGGCCGTTACTCATTTGCGTGGCAGTCACCAGTAGCGGCGCGGTTGGCCATTTGTCGCCGGTCAGATGCAGGATCTTCTCACGAACGAAGTGGTGGTTGAGCCGGCCTTCCGGGAGTGCGGCGGCCGCCAGGGCAACGGGATTGACATCTAGGGGGCGCTTTAGAGTTTCAGTAATCAGGCTCGGCCCGTTGAGGCGAGCGTTGGTCAGGGCATCCTCGGCCAGCGGGGGTAGGGCGTCGTCCTTTCCGCCCAGCACTTGCGTGGTCAGTTTCTTGGCAGAGTCTGGGGACACCTGCGCACCGATCATGGTTCGATGAAAGTCCTCCGGACGGATTCCTTCTCGAAGCGCACTTCCGATGATGGACCCGGCCGAAGTGCCCACGAT
This sequence comes from Actinomycetes bacterium, assembly GCA_022600255.1. Classification (GTDB taxonomy): domain Bacteria; phylum Actinomycetota; class Actinomycetes; order S36-B12; genus JAHZKU01. The sequence goes on from JAHZKU010000283.1 coordinate 1,905, forward strand.
GAAGTCAGCTTTGCCAGGATCCCAGCCCGTAACCTCGTGCAGTGCTGAGATGCAACCGGCCATGTACGCCGCCCCGATGTCACCCCCACCGCCACAAGCCAAGCCGATTCTGATCATGCGCACCACCATAGGGCCCTACGGCCATAGAAGGCGCGCTTCCGGGCACCCGAATCAGAGTTGCTGCTCCAAGTAGTCACAGCGGGCGGCCAACACTCTGGCGTCCGCCGAGGCAGAAGGTGGTCCAGGAACGGCTTGGCGAACCCGTAGATGGATCTTGCCGTGTGTGGACTTGGTTCTCGCAGCCAGTGCGCTAACCAGCCGATTGAGTTCGCGGCGCAGTTCTTGGCGGCTGCGCCAGTCCTCGTTGACCTGGCTGGTTGGCGGATCGGCCAGCGCTAACGGTCCGGCGGCCTTCTTGGCGGCTGCGTCTCGGCTAGACAACAATTGTGCCGTTTGTTCCGGAGTTAGTAGTCCAGGCAGGCCCAAGTAGTCCTCATCTTCGGGAACCGGCTGTGCCTGCGCCATGCTGTCCGCATCCGCCTTCGGCCGGATGGCTTGCCCGTCATGCAGGAGGTGTGCGAATGACGCATCGGCGTCAACGGCGGTGATTTCTGAGCTGAGGCGCTCACTGGACTCTGCGAGGAGCTCACCAATTTCGACCTCGTCCTCGGTCACTGGCGGCGGCGACAGGACGTGATTGCGTTGTTCTTCGAGGCTGGCAGCCAAGGCGAGCAGTGGGCGCACGGCGGGGAGAAACACGGTGGCGGCTTCCCCCGGGTGACGCGCGCGCAACACGCGGCCCACCGCTTGGGCGAAAAACAGTGGCGTGCGATAGGCGGTTCCCCACACCAGGACACCGAGCCTGGGGATGTCAACACCTTCGCTGATCATCTGTACCGCCACCACCCATCGGTCCTGGCTGTCAGCGAAGGCGGCAAGTTTGTGCGTCGCCTTGGGGTCATCTGAGAGCACAATCACCGGTTCGTCGCCGGTGACACGTGCCACGATGTTTGCGTAGGCCCGGGCGGTGTCTTGATCGGAGGCCAGCAGGAGGGCGCCAGCGTCAGGCATTCCCGCTGCCCGCATGTCCGTTAGGCGTTGGTCAGCGGCCGCGATGACGTGCGGAATCCACCGCCCTTTCGGGTCTAGCGCGGTACGCCAGGCAGACGTCTCGTCCTTCTTGCTGCCCGTGCCAAGCTCTCCGCTGACCACTTCACCAGCACTGGTCATCCAGCGGGCCACGCCGGTGTAGGCGGCGAAGACCACCGGCCGGACAACGCCGTCACTGAGGGCCGCTCGGTAACCGTATTCGTAGTCCGCGACCGATTCCAGCGCCCCGTCGCCGATCTCGTCGTACTGCACGAAGGGGATCCGCTCGTAATCGTTGGTGCGAAATGGGGTGCCGGTCAACGCGATCCGCCGCCGAGCTGGCTCAAACGATTCTTGAACGGCATCGCCCCAACTGCTTCCACCGTCAGCGCAGTGGTGAATCTCGTCCAGAATCACGACGGCCTTGCCGGCTTCGGTGCGGCGGCGGTGCACGGCTGGACGTGCGGCCACTTGCGCGTAGGTAGCGACATAGCCGTCGAAGCCATCCGTAATGGGGGTGACGGAGTTTGGGAGCGTGGGATCGAGCTTGATACCCAGCTCTTGCGCTGCATCGGCCCACTGGGCACGGAGGTGATCGGTTGGTGTGACGACGATGATCTTCTGAGCCGTTCGGTTGCTCAGCAACTTTCCGGCGATATGTAGGCCGAACGTGGTCTTCCCGGCCCCGGGCGTGGCCGTGGTCAAGAAATCCCGACTACCGAGTGATTCGTACTGGGCGGTGGCTGACACCTGCCAGTTGCGAAGCTTTCGTGGCGCCACCGTTGACTACTCCCAACGTCGTTTCTTGATCGATCTCCGAGCAGACCGGAACCGTTTGGTGGCGTGCCGAGGGGGTCACTGTGCTGTGAAAGGGGAAGCCAGAAGTGACAGTTTCAGTGGCAGGTGCCAGCGGAATACTCCTGGCAAGAGTGTAAATCAGACGCCCAGCAAAACCCACCCATGGCGCGGGTTTCGTTGCTAGCGGGGGGCATCGTAGCGGGGGAAGCGACCTTCGCGTCGAAACACCAACTGCCATAGAGACAGGCTGCGAGCGCGAAACCCGCCGGCGCAACTCAGTAGGTAGTAGCGCCACATCCGTCGGAAGCGCTCGTCGTAGTTCGGCAGATCGTCCCAAGCGTTCTCGATGTTCTCGTGCCAGGCCATCAGGGTGCGATCATAATCCGGACCGAAGTTCTGGACGTCCTCGATGACAAACCGACTCTGGGAGCTCTTAGACAGCTGAGAAAGGGACGGGATCACCCCGCCCGGGAAGATGTACTTGTCCATGAAGGCATCGCCATGCTGGGTCGTTGAGTTCGACCCAATGGTGTGATGCAGCATCATGCCATCCGGAGCTAGCAGTTCGTCACAAGCCTTGAAGAAACGCTTGAAGTTCTTGGGGCCTACGTGTTCCATCATGCCGATCGAGACAATCCGGTCGAACGATCCGCGAACCTCGCGGTAGTCGGCCTGGCGGATCTCCACTGGCAGGTCGGCGCAGCGCTGGGAAGCGATCTTCACCTGCTCAGCCGCGGGACTAATCCCGACAGCCGTAACACCGTAGCGTTGGGTGGCGAACTCAAGGAACGCACCCCAACCACAACCGATATCTAGCAGGGTCATCCCTGGCTCCAAGCCGAGCTTGCGGCAGATCAGGTCTAGTTTGGCCTCCTGCGCAGCGTCTAGGTTGTCGGCATCTTTCCAGTAGCCGCAGCTGTAGATCATGCGCTTGTCGAGCATCTTGGTGTAGAGGTCGTTGCCGATGTTGTAGTGGTGGGCTGCGTTCTTGCGGGCCCGTTGCATGGTCTGGCTGTTGGAGATCATGGATTTGACAGCCATGAATACCAGTTGCGGGCTGGGCCGGATCTGTCCCTCTAGGTCCGACGTCAGGACGCGGGTAAACATCTCATCGATCGCGTCACAATCCCACCACCCATCCATGTAGGACTCGCCCAAACCCAGGTTGTGTTGGTTCAGGACGCGGTTCCAAACCGCATCGTTGTGTACCTGGATTCCCCACGGCACGGAGCTATCCTGCGGGACACCGGCGTGAGTTAGGAGTTTGGTAAGTAACGGTTTGGCGTCGCTGCTCATGGGCCTTGTATATCAATTCGAACTTGGGACATGTAGCCGGGTCAAACACATGACGCATCGATTCCGCCCAAAACGGACGCCTGACTGGCAAGCGGCTCTCTTCGGGGATCCGGCAGGAGCCGTCCGATAGCTGGCCGATCTATCGGTCACTCCCCGAATTGCCGTCGGAATGCTTACCCTTGTAGAACGCGGATGGTCGGCGATAGCGCCGAGTGGTCAGAGTCGGTAACAGTGATGGGGAAAGGTTGGGATTTGTGGGAACGATGCCGGAAGCAGCGGATTTGAAACCACGTCGCAGGCGGGTGGGGTGGCGTAAATCAGTGCTGGCCTTGACTGCTGGAACGGCCGCTTTGGTCGTTGCTGTCCCCACGACGGCGGGAGCCGCCGCCAGCCTAAACACGGGCGCCTCGGTATCAGCCGCGGCCAAGTACAAGAAGAATGGCTCGTTTAAGGTGAAGAGCCAGGACTTCGGCATTCACGCCTACCAGACAAAGCCGGAAATCCCAGCAGGCACGATTCGGATCGCCGGTGCTCCGAGTTGGCTGCAGGTGCAGCCAACGAAGGGCACCTGGGATTGGTCCCTAATGGATACCAGTCTGGACCGGGCCAAAGCGTGGGGCCTATCCGAAGTCTTGGTTGCGATCTTTGGCACACCGCAGTGGGCCGGGTCCAACGTCAAGGATCCTGCCTCGGAGATTCAGGGCCCGCGATCCACCAGTGCGCCAGTCAAGATGTCGGACTGGAAGACCTACATCACCGAACTGGTCAAGAAGTACGGCGACCGCATCTCGGCCTATCAAATCTGGAACGAAGCGACCTCGCCGCAGTTCTATCAGGGCTCCCCGAAGAAGCTCGCTGCGATGACCAAGTCCGCGAGCAAGATCATCAAGAAATACGATCCGAGTGCGGCTGTGGTGGCATCAAGTGTGCAAACCCATCGACAAAACTGGTTCGACGCCTTTGCGCCCTCGTTCTTCAAGCAGTTGAAGAAGAAGAAGTGGCCGGTGGACGTCCTGTCCGGCCACTTCTACCCGGCCCTGGATGCTGGTCCCAATGCCCGCGTCGGGCAGATCGAGATGTTCCATCGCACGGCCGATAAAGCGGGGGCGCCCAAGCGACTGCAGCGGTGGGATACCGAAACCAACTTCGACCTAGGTTCACACGCCTCAACAGGGAAGAATCTGGACGGTCGAGTGCGCGGGAATAAGGCCGCTTGGTACGTGGGACGGACGTTCCTGGACAGTTGGCGCCTAGGGCTGCGCAAGACCTACTGGTATCTATGGACCCAAAACTACAATGACTTCCCGGGGATCCAGATGTACCAGGCCAACCAGCCTGGACCGACCGCATACCGCACCCTCGCGAACTGGACAGTGGGTCAAGCGTTCAAGGGCTGCAAGACCAAGGGCAAGCTTGTGAACTGCAAGTTTAAGAAGAGTGGCAACACCAGCAACGTCCTGTATACAACCGGCGGCAAGGCGAACTACAAGTTCTCCGGCCGCAAGCAGGTCTGCAAGGTTAACGGGGCGGCCTGCTCTAGCGAGCGAAAGAAGATCAAGGTCACGAAGATGCCAGTGCGGGTTTCTTGATCCGCTGGTGTGCTGGGCTTGCGCGTAACGCCGTGAGCTTCCGGCCTCCGGTCTTCCTGCGCACTGTTCCGGGCCGGTCGCGCGGACTAGGCGCGGGCTGGGTGACCGGTTTCGGATCACGCTCGGCTCTTGTGCGGTGTCGGTAGCCTGCGGGTCTTTTGTCGTGGGTATCTACCGGTCGGATGCTGTCTTGGCGCCGCCGTCAAGCAACACCCGCGACGCGAAACTGAATCGAAACTCTGGGGCCTAACGCGGATCTGGATTTGGGAACACAATGCTCATAGGTTCGTTGTGCGCTACCGCCCATGACACACAGATCGCCATGACCGAGTTGGAAGTTTAGGGTCCGGCCACCGCCCGTTGGGCGGAGTCGGAAGATGCGCGGATTACCCAGCGAAACGATGGCGACCAAAGTGTCCTCCGTTCGACCCCGGCCCAACCGATCGCCGTGCCAGGCCACGGAGTCATCACCGTCGCGGTACAAGCAGCAGCCCGCCGAGACGAGGGGATCATTGACCAGCACCCCCGTCGCGGCGTAATGCTGGTTGAGCATCGCCAGAGCCTGAACCAGCCAATCCGTAGGGAAGGTGGTTGGATCTGGGTACCACGCCACCAGCCTGGGAACACGCACGATGCGCTCGTACATGAGGCGCTGCTCGGTGCGCCAAGGCACCAGAGCCCGCAGGTCGGTGAAGCGATCGTCTGCATCATGCAGCCAACCGGGCAGGTGATCCACCCACGCCCCGTTGCTGAGTTGAGTGCGGTTGATCCGGATGAGGGGTTGGGCTAGCCGTTGCTGTTCGCTCGCCACGTTCGATTCCAGCAGCAGGCTCGGCTGAAAGCTACTGGTCATGGCCTGTCCTTGTGCGGTTGTCCGGCAAATCCGGGGGAGCGGTGTGGCTCAGGGACGGGTTCTGCGCTGGCAGGGCCGCGCCTTCCGACGCGGAGGGCAGCTTGGTGTGCTGGGGGTTGGGCTCGCGCAACCGCTGGGTAGCGTGCATGGCTTGCTGGCGCCGACCCGCAAGCGCAGCTGAGTGATACCCGGCCGCGGAACCGAGCGGCTTTCCGGCCAAGTGCACTGACCCCACTAGCGGAAACAGGCCAGCTGGCGGGAGCACACACACTTGCCCGAGCAGGCCGGTTGACTCGCGGGTAGGGGCTGGCTTGGTCTGGGAGACCCGGCGGTCGCATTCAGCAAGGGTATCGCATATCGAACAGATGTTCGATGTATCGGTGGGCCTGCTTGCGGCCTCCTTGGGCCACCGCAAGCGAGGCCGAAACGG
>JAHZKU010000284.1 GCA_022600255.1 Actinomycetes bacterium
CGGAAGGCCACAACAACCAACGTGAAGATGAAAGCGACCCCTGAGTGCAGTGTCGGTCTGAGGATCCAAGCCAAGGTCCAGGCGAAGGCGACTGGCGAGAAGCGCAACACCTGGAAAAGGACCTGGAAGGTCAAGAACAACCCCCGCACCAGTTGCACCCTCACCGGCAACGGTTAGCCCAAACCCGCCCGGCTCGTGTCGGCACGGGGACTGACGTGATTTCTTAGCGCCTTCCGCGCGTCTCCCGCAGGCGGAATGCTCCGGCCACGGTCCAGCGCTGCCCGATCGCTCAGCCACGCTAGGTACCCGACGTTGAGCCCAGCTCAGCCACAGCTCCGGTGGCGGGCGCACCACAGCCGAGAGGCGGCCAACGTCAAAGCGAGTGATCCTCCAAGATGTCCGTCACCAGTGCCGCCACCGGAGAGCGCTCTGCCCGGGTGAGGGTCACGTGAGCAAACAGCGGATGATTCTTCAACTTCTCAATCACGGCCACCACGCCGTCGTGACGACCCACGCGCAGATTGTCACGCTGGGCGACATCGTGGGTCAGCACAACCCGAGAGTCCTTCCCAATCCGAGACAATACGGTGAGCAACACGTTGCGTTCCAGCGACTGGGCTTCATCGACAATCACGAACGCATCGTGCAAGGATCGGCCCCGGATATGGGTGAGTGGCAACACCTCCAGCAGTTCTCGTTCCATGATCTCTTCGATGACGACCGGCGACGTGATGGCGGACAAGGTGTCGAAAACAGCCTGACCCCAAGGAGACATCTTCTCGTTTTCCGAACCCGGCAGATAGCCCAACTCCTGACCGCCCACCGCAAACAACGGGCGGAAGACCATTACCTTGCGATGCGCCTGCCGCTCCAGCACCCACTCCAATCCGGCCGCTAGGGCCAGGGCGCTCTTACCCGTACCAGCCCGGCCACCGATGGAGACGATACCGATGGACGGGTCCATCAAGGCATCCAAAGCCAAGCGCTGTTCGGCGCTGCGCCCGTGAACGCCGAAGGCCTCAATATCCCCCCGAACGTGGCGGATGTCTTTGTCGACTGTCACCCGGCCCAGAGCGCTGGATTGCGCACCCAAGAGCACAACTCCCGTGTTCACCCCTAACTCCGACTCGGTGGGCAGGGGGATCGCGCCATCGCCATAGAACGCATCGATCTCGACGTCGGCCACATCCAGATCGGCCATCCCGGTCCAACCCGCTTCAGCCGCCATTTCCGCCCGATATTCCTCCGCGGCTAGCCCCAACACCGAGGCCTTGACCCGCATCGGGACGTCTTTTGACACCAGCACCACTTCAGCACCCGCATCTGCGAGTCCCTTAGCAACCGCCAGGATTTTGGCATCGTTGTCGCCGGATGCGAATGCGGCCGGCAGTTGGCCCATGTTGGCACCGGGGAGTTCCACCCGCAACTGGCCCCCTTCGTCGGTGATCGGCACGGCCGTGTCTAGTCGCCCGTGCTGGATCCGCAAATCGTCCAGCATCCGCAGGGATTGCCGTGCGTAGTAGCCCAACTCCGGGTGCGTGCGCTTTTCTTCCAACTCACTGAGCACTACCAGTGGCAACACCACGTCGTGCTCGGCAAACCGCAACATGGCCCGCGGATCACTGAGCAATACCGAGGTATCCAAGATGTAGGTGCGCGGCTGGGCCGGCGCTGATTCGGCTGGCTGTTGCAGTTGGTCCACGAGGTGGCCTCCAGATCAGGGCGACGCTATGTACGCGACGTTACGTCTCGACTACGGGCCGATGCGGGCGCCACGCCGTATGTCTAGACCAATTCCCCTGGCGTTCACCGCAACGCCACCTTTGTTTGGCTGCCACCCCTTTACCGCCGTTTGCAGTCCGAGCGCCACTCGGCTGGCTTCTTTAGCAAACCTTGATGCCAGCTTGACGCTCAGGAAAGACCCCCGGCGCAATATCTTCATATAGCCAACAAATCGTAGTCGGATCTCCCCTCCCCCGCGATTCGATGGTTCCCCAAGAACAACGGGTCCCCCTGGATGAGGCGAAGCTCCAGGGGGACCCGGCAATTCTGAGCAATGGGCCCTATATGAGGCGAAACTCCAGGGGACTCGGCCATGCTAAACAACGGGCCCCTGGCGCTGCAGCGAAGCTCCCAGGAACTGGGCACCCTAGTGGACTTTGCGGACCGCGCTGAGATCTGATCCCTATCGTTTACGCTCGCTGGTATGGATCTGCGGATAAGGGCGTGCCAGGGATGCTCATGCCAGGTGTTGTCTAACCGAACACTCTCGTCTCCTCGAATTGGGGTCCCCAACGCGCGGTGGCCGCGGTGAACCGCCCAAGCGCTCCCCTTTGGAACCAGGCCCGCCAGCTGGCCTACGACACCAGCGGCAACCAGCAACAGGTGGAGCATCTGCCACTCACTGCGGCCGTTGACGGTCGGACACTCGCCGAGTCGGTGGTTGCTGAAAGCGACCTGCCCCCTGCAGCGACATCGGCCATGGACGGTTGGGCGGTTTGCGGCACCGGGCCTTGGCTCATTGTGGGCTCCGCTCTTGCCGGTCAACCTTCCCCCGACTCGTTAGAACCGCAGCGCGCAATTCGAATCGCTACTGGTGCGCAAACACCGCCGCAGACCACCGCAGTGGTCCGCAGTGAGGCTGGCGTGGTGCAGCAGCACGCTGGCCAAGATTGGCTGGAGTCAGATTGGCCGGATCCGGCCTTCATTCGGCCAGCGGCCGCGGAGTGCTGCGCCGGCACTGAACTTGCCAGCCGCGGCATGGTGCTGAACCCGGCACTGATCGGACTGCTTGCGGCAACGGGGGTTGACCAAGTGGCCGTGCGGAAACCACCCCGCGTCGCGGTCGTGATCTTCGGTGATGAGTTGCTCACCGAGGGACCACCACGCGCTGGTCGGGTACGGGATTCGTTAGGGCCCCAACTCGGGGCGTGGATTGCCCGGCTCGGCGGCGTCGCCCAGCCACCGCAATTTGTGCCAGATGTTGCCTCGGAGCATGTCTCCGCCATTGCAGCGGCCTTGGAGACCACCGATCTGGTGATCACCACCGGTGGCACGGCGTCGGGGCCGGTAGATCACCTGCACACCGCCGTTTCAGAACTTGGCGGGGAGTTCGTGGTTGATTCGGCGGCGATTCGACCCGGACATCCCATGCTGTTGGCGCGCCTGCCGGTTCCGCAGTCACGCACTCCCGGCACGACACGGTTGCTGCTCGGCTTGCCGGGTAACCCCCAGAGTGCCCTGATCGCGCTCATGGCGCTGGGGCAACCGGTTATTCACCGGCTACTCGATCGCGAGTTGCCCCAGCCCGCCATCGTGATGGCAGCCGCGGAGATCACGGCGCCACCCGCCGAAAACCGGGTCGTTCCAGGCAATCTCGCCGGCAGGACCTTCACGGCCACGGAGTATCTCGGTTCGGCGATGTTGCGCGGCGTCGCAAGCGCGACCGGCCTGGGTGTGGTGAAACCCGGTGGCGTCGTAGCCGGGGAAGAACTGCAATTCCTGGCACTGCCATGACCCGGTGCTTCCAGTCGAGAGCCAAAACGAGGCCCCGCCGCGATGCCGGGTTCGGGCAAGTTTTTGCGAAAACCAGCGAGTGACCATGAAGACCTAGCCGGAGACGGTCTCCTGAACTGATGTGCCCACCCATTGCGCCACCGGTTGACTTAGCTGCCGAACCGACGTTCTCGCTGGGCATAGGCCCGCATAGCGCGCAAGAAGTCGACTTCGCGGAAGTCCGGCCAGAATGCCTCGCAGAAGTAGAACTCCGAGTGCGCCGACTGCCACAGCAGGAAACCTGAGAGTCGCTGCTCACCAGAAGTACGGATTACCAGCTCGGGATCCGGTTGACCTTTTGTGTAGAGGTGCTCACCGATTTGCTCCACGTCAATGGCTTCTGCAATCTGCTCGGTGGTGTTCCCCGCCTCGGCGCTCGCCAGGAGCAAGGATCGCACCGCATCCACGACCTCCCGCCGCCCGCCATAACCGACCGCGATATTCACGGTCAGGC
>JAHZKU010000285.1 GCA_022600255.1 Actinomycetes bacterium
CGTGAGCGACCAAAAGGCAGACACCGGCGGCGGTTGTGGCAGGTGCAGCTGATACCGGTGAGCGCCTGTTAGGTGATCGCCATTCTCATCCAGAAAGACCTGTGAGTACACGGCCTCGTAACCATGATTGCCCCAGAGACCAACCCGAGCGGCAGCGGACCTAGCCATGTGCGCGAAGCTACGGTCCGGAAAGTGCCAGTCATCGCTGTTGCGTGTGCCGATCTCGAAGTGATCAAGGTTGTAGTCAAACACGTGCGTCCCCGGCGTCCAACCGTTGACGGCAAAGTTGGCAGACTTGATCAAGGTCTCTATCCGTTCGGCCCCGTCCTTCTCCCCGGCCAGCAACGTCTCTTTGAGTTCAGCGGAAGGTGTGATGTAGGGCGACTCCGGTTCCAATATCCCAAGCGGGCGATACTGTTCCAGGATCTCGTCCTCAGCGGGGTCGGGGGGAAAGGCCGCCAAGGAGACCCGGAGTCGCTCCCAGAATGCCAGATCAGGATCTGCGTTCGGGTCCGGAACCGGTAGACCCACAAAATCCCCGCTGTCATCGAATGTAAGCTCAAGATTGTCCTGAAACGCTCTGGCCGCAGACAAGTCTTCCGCCTCGGATACGGCGATCCGACCGACGATCACGAACAGTCCAGTTGGCGCTGTAATTGTGCTCGATTCGCCCGCCAGCGGTCCGGCATAGTCCGCGTCCACTAGATGGAACTCTCCGGCATCATTGCCAGTGGCACGTGTGCCGATGTAGGCGAAGTTGTTGGTCCACGCATCCACGAACTGCAGCACGTAGTAGCGGTCCGCTGCAGGCACCCGCAGTGTCATTGGCCCGCTCCGGACATCCACAACAGCCACCGAATACAAGGTGTCGTTGTTCGGACTCACGAATGCAAACTCCGGTGTCGCCAACTCACGACCGTGGCCGAACACCCCGATCTCGCCGGAGCCGGGGGCTAAGCCCTGCTTGCCGTCTAGCTGGTTGCCGAACTCCGCAAGGTTGTAGAGCAACGGGTATCCATAGTTGTAGGCCGAGATGGCCAGTTCGAAGTCGGGCATTGGGGCCTCCAACGAATCGGGTACCGCCTGGATCGTGAGGCAGGCACGCTGACTGCCAACTTTGCCACGGATTAAGCGGGAATGTCGTCCTTGCTGTCGAGCGGGGCCCTGATGAACGGATTTTGGTCGAACAGCGCAGCGACGAACGGGGCGACCCCGTTCACCTGTCATGGCCGCCGGCGGCGATGAGGACTACTGCTGCGCCATACCCAGCTACTGAGCGGGTCGCCGCCTTCGCTAGGTTGGCGCGGTCTAGCCCGTCGGTGTTCAGTCAGCTGCCACCATCGCGACTGGAAAAATCATACCCAGACGCCGCGAGTGCCTCGAACAACTCATCGCGCTGCGCGGGACCCCGCATCTCCAACCCGACCTGGGTCCGCACCTCGCCAATGTTCAAGCTTGGGTCCGATCGCTGATGGTTCACGTCTAGAACGTTCGCCTCGGCTTGGGCCAGCAACGTCAGCAGGCGCGCCAGCGATCCGGGGACGTCAGTCATCCGGACCGTGATACTCACAAATCGACCGGCGGCTGCCAAGCCGCGATTGATCACCTTATTCAACAGGAGGGGGTCCACGTTCCCTCCAGAGATCACGATCACCGCTGGAGTGGGGAATCGATCGGGCTCAGCGAGCAACGCCGCTACCCCAGCCACGCCAGCCGGCTCGGCCACCAGTTTGCCTCGCTCCAGAGTTTGCAGCATGCCATCGGCCAGTTCGGCTTCCGTGACATCCACAACCGACGTGACCAGCGTGGCGGCAACCGATACCGGCACGACGCCGGGGTCGGTGACCGCGATTCCGTCAGCCATCGTGGGGGTGGGGGTCTGCCACGGGACTGGCTTTCTGGCAGCCAGCGAACCAGCCATCGGCGCCACCGCCTTGGCCTGCACTCCAAACACTTCGGTGTTCGGTCGTGTCCCCTTCAGCGCCAGCGCGGTTCCCGCCAACAAACCGCCGCCCCCCACCGGAACAACCACGGATTTCGCGGCGGGGACCTGCTCGGCAATCTCCAACCCAACAGTGCCTTGCCCCAGCACCACATCAGGATGATCGAATGGGTGCACCATCACGGCCCCGGTCTCCGCGGCAAACACCGCCGCAGCTGCTAGCGCCGCCTCCACGGATTCACCGACCAACTCCACCGTCGCCCCGTAATCAGCCGTGGCCGCGACCTTCGGCAACGATGCCGAGCGCGGCATGAAGACTGTCGCGCTCACCCCGAGATCTGCGGCCGCTAGCGCCACCCCCTGTGCGTGATTGCCGGCAGAGGCCGCCACAACGCCTCGGGAACGTTCCTGCTCGGAAAGGCGCGAAATCCGGGTGTAAGCCCCACGCAGTTTGAAGGACCCGGAACGCTGCAAGTTTTCGCATTTCAGATACACCGGCCCACCCGCCAGCATCTCCAGCCAGTGGGCGCGAATCACCGGGGTCACGCGGGTGATATATCGCAAACCGCGCGCAGCTTCCCGAATCTGGGAAACGGTTAGGTCCGTCACTGGCTCAGGGCCTTACGAAGTTGTTCGGCGGAAATCCGAAAGTGACTGATTTCCGCATCGTCGACCAACACCACCGGAACCCGGTCCGCGTACTCGGCCGCTAGATAAGGATCGTCGTGGATGCTGCGTTCGTCGGCGTCGAGGTCAAACTCCGCACACACAGTCTCGACAACCTGCCGAGCCACATCACACAGGTGGCAATCTGGTTTGCCAACCAAAACCACCCGGGGGCTCATGTTGTCCTCAGCGAGTCCTTGGCGATTTTCCCCGTGGGACCGTGCGGTAGTTCGGCTCGAAACTCCACGATCGTCGGACACTTAAATCTGGCTAGTCTCTCCTCACAGAACTGCACAAGCTC